>JABFRB010000007.1 GCA_013141385.1 Bacteroidales bacterium
TAACAAAAGCTATTGCGGCGTTTGATTCCATTGTAAGCCAAACAAGGGAAATTGTTCGCCCTGGCCGAAAGCATGAAAGAAAAAAACGCCCAAAGAAACTCTACTATATGAATTACAAACCTTTATAACTTAAGTCAACGACATTGAAATAAGATGCATTAAAATGAACTTTTCGCCAAGTTAAGTTAGTAATAAAGCATAAAATAAAGCTTATCGGTTTTCGGGTATATAAAATTGTTCGAAATGACCTTACAAAAATTTGAAAGTAACTGAGATTCTTTCTCGTTAACCACTTCATACCAGCTTCAATCTCAAATGTACTCATATTGTTTACCTTAAGATATGCATAACTTATTCCATTTAAGAAACGATAATCATAAGGAAAATTAGTGTTTAAGACCAATTGACTATCCATGACTCTTTTCCACAATTTAGTCCCAGGATAAGGCGTTAAAAATGAAATTGTCGGAATATCTATTTTCTGTTGTTTAATAAATTTGTACATATCATCGTATGTTTGCTTATTGTCCTCCTCATTGCCTATTATAAACATACCATTAATCATTATGCCATATTTGTGAAAATATGAAACAAAACCATTATCCTTGAGTATTCTTGAATTAAACTTCTTATTCATCTGTCCTTGAAGCACGTTTTCAGAGATAGATTCTATTCCTACTAATACTGCATAACATCCTGCCTTACTAGCCATTTCTAAAAGAAGTTCATTTTGTACTACAGTAACAGGAAATTGACCAGCCCAACTCTTTTTAATTTTTCGTCTTATTATACCTTCACACAATTCAATAAATCTTGCATGGTCTGCCTTTGAAAAACCTATAAGATTATCATCTGCGAACAATACAAATTTTGCCGGAATCAGCTCTAATTCATCCAAAACATCCTCAATTGGTCTTTTTCGATAATTCAAACCATTAAATGCGGTAACGCTACAAAACTCGCAATCCATTCCACAACCTCTTGTAGTTTGCATTATTCCAAGTTTGTATTTTTTATTAAACAAATTATGTCGTGCTTTTGGCAAATCTTTTAGATCGTGTAATTCTTTAGTTTGATATACTTTTTTTAATGAATTTTGCTCAACATCTTTTAATAAATCGCACCAAACTAATTCTGCTTCTCCTTTCACAACACTATCACAATATTGAAGAGCTTCATCTGTGCACATTGTTGGATGAATTCCGCCTAAAACTACCGGAATATTTTGTTTTCTATATAGTTCGGCAATCTCGTATGCTCTGTTTATCTGACTCGTCATCGCTGTAATGCCAACAAGGTCACATTCTTCTACCCTGAATTCATCAAAAGTTTCATCATAAATAATGACATCCCAATTACACGGCGCTAAGGCAGCGAGCAATCCTAAACCTAAAGGTGGAAATTGTGTTCCATTTTGGTTTGCAACTTGTGCATAAGCCTTAGGATTCCATAAAATAAGTTTATATTTTTTCATTTGTTTTTCAAACTTAAATACTAAAAATAAAGTTTATATTGAAATGTTGGAAATATACCTAGCTGATATACATATTCAAGTTGTTTGGTACGAACACTATATATTTGAGTAAATACATTTTTTGTATTAAAAACATTATCAATATTTATAAAAAAATCATGCATAACTTTAGTTCGATTCAGCCTATAGGTAATTTTAAAATCTGTTCGAAAATAGTCGTTTTGTTTTTTACTATATGCAAGGTTATCAATAAACACAGCTTTATTTTGAATTTTTGATTCTTCGGCATCAATTGGTGTATATTTTCTGCCACCAGCATAACATGTTTTAATATCAAAAATTATTTTACTCTGTTCTCCAATTTTAAATTCTTTTCCTAAAAGGAAATTTAAAATATAGTTTCCATTAAATGCTGTATTTCTTAAAACACCGTCACTTCCCTTATATTTGCTATCAAATAGTGATGTTGATATTAAATAATAATACCCTTGGTTATAAAGCTTTTCTAAAGATAATTCAATACCGTAATTTCTACCAGTACCTTTATTAATTAGGCTGTCTTCTGTAGGAGTTATATAAGTACTTCCATCATTTGACATTGAATAGCTGCTTTTACGCCCTCCTTGTATAGGTAAATCATATAAATATTGATAATATCCTTCAACCTTGAGTGTACTATTACTACTAAGTTTCACTTGATCCCCTATCACAAAATGCTGACTTCTGATAAACCCTAAGTTCTTATTTGTATTTATTACTCCACTAGGTGTATTTGTTGATACATAATAAGTATGCAATGTCTGCATTTGTTCATGATGCCCATAACCCAAGCTAATAGTATTATTTTGAGTTACTTGGTAATTAACACCAAATCGCGGTTCAATACTATACGTTTTGTTCATATTTAAATATTGAAAATGTACACCTGTGTTAATTGTTACATTATCCAATACCTTATATTGCCAGTGTGTATATGCGCGATACAAATTAATTTCACCTATACCATTTCTATCAAATTGTTTTATACTTCCATCAATATTTCTGAAATAACTGGCCAAATTAAAATAATTACGATCTAGTATTATACCCGTTTTGGAATTAATTCTTGAATTAATAGTATATCTTAAAAAGGTTTGAATAGTCAGCTTTTCCTTAGAGGTTTCGGAACGAAAAAAAGGTATAGCAGCATTAGAAGGTAAACTTATCGAATCAATATTTACATTTTCAAATTTCCCGGTTACCCCAAATGTAGTCTTAATAAACATTTTAGTATTTAAATGATATAAATGAGATACACCCATAGCTCCCATACCAGAAGTATAATAAGTATCGTTATTTTCAGTCATTACCTCATTGAAAGTACTGTTATCTGAATTCTTAAAAAGTACTTTAAAAACATTATTGCCACCAATTCCGAAAAAAGAAAATGTGCCAATTTTTTTTGTAGGAATATTAAACTTAAACATAGCATCCTGATAATCTGCTTGTCCTGCATAACCTAAATTAAGTCCAAGTGCTTTTAAAATTGATGTAGTAGAGAATCTATAGTTAATCAAATAAGATGCTTCTGAATTTTTAGAAAATGGGCCTTCAAGCATAAATTCAGTACCTAATGCTCCAATTTGAAACATATATTCTCGTTTTCTAAAGTTTCCATTTCGGAAATTTAAATCAAAAATGCCAGAAGTTGCATTACCATATTCTGAGGGAAACGCTCCCGTTAAAAAATCAGAATTAGCTATAGTATTATAGTTAACCATACTTATAAAGCCGCCATTACTCCCAATACCTGAAAAATGTTGTGGCCCTGGGATATCTAACCCATCCAAGCGCCAGAGTAATCCGTTAGGTGAGTTTCCCCGTATTACAATATCATTCCTCCCATCATTAACATTTGAAACTCCTGGATAATTTGCAGCAATCCTTGAGATATCATTCCTTGAACCAGCATAACTACTAGTTTGATCTATACTAATTTGTCTCGCACTTATTGGGGCTAAGTTGTTTAGAGCCTTTTCTCTTGAAGCTTTAACAATGACTTCATCAATTGCCAAAACTTCACGTTCAAGTTCAATATTTATATTTAGCTCTTTACCTGAAAATAGCTCTAAATTTTGCATTATGCAGCTTTTATAACCAACAAGTGAGAATTTCAAACTCACACGCCCTAAAAGCACATTAGAAATAGAATAATAACCTTTACTATCACTAATAGCACCTTTTTGGGGATTTGAATTCACTACCACTACATTTACCCCCTCTAAAGGGATTTTTGTATCTCTATCCAAAATATTTCCCCAAATATTTTGTGTTAAATCCTGTCCTTTTATATTAAAAAAACTAATTACTAGAAGCAATATGCTCAAAAATATTCTATTCATTTTATTTACAATTTAATATTTCACTTATGTAGTTATTTGCTAATTCGCTAGTATTGTATTTTTTATATTCATTGCTTAATTCAATAGCCTTAAACCTATAACTATTGTTATTTAAAATTTCCTCAACCGCTCCTTTGATATCTTTAGTGCTAGGCCTGCTGGTTTTCAAATTAATCCCTAACCCAGACCATTCGACACGAACAGCAATTTCAGGTTTTTCTTCGGTTTCGCCAGCTACAATTACCGGTACTCCATAACGCATTGCTATATTAACAGTTCCATAACCCCCGTTTGTAATTAATATATCAATATGCTCAAAAAGTAACTCATAAGGGATAAAACTTTCAATAAAAATATTAGGTTTAAATGATTCACGGATTAAACTATCCATTTCTTTTCTCCCACATGAAGCAATTACTATAACATTTTCTCCTTCTAATGCTTTGCAGGTAGGTATTATTAAATCATCAAGGTTTAAACTTAATGTGCCTTGTGTAACATGAACGATAGGCTTTTTCGTATTTTTGATACAATTCCACCATTTGGGTAAGTTGAATTCTTTGGGATAATTTTGAAATTTAGAACCTATAAATTTTACATTTTTTGAGAGATCGCTTCTAGGGTATTCAAATGAAGGTATTGTACATTGCAAATAAAGGTCACACATTTCAGGCAAATTGGTAAAATGTGTTTCTAATTTTGGCAATTTGCATTTTTCTGTAAGTATGCGATTGTAGTATATTTGTAAGTCAACAGATGCAATTTTTTTAAATATAAAATTGAGTAGCGTATTTCTTATTTTACCGAGTAGTGTGTTATTTGGATACAAGCCTGTGCCTTGAGGTGCAGTATCCTTGCTTGTCATAATGAAAATTGAAATACCAATTAAAACAACTGGAATTTGTCTTTTCTTTTTCAACACCAGGGCTGACCAAAAGAAGTTATCTGCTATTATTATATCAGCATTAAATGTCAATAATACTTCCTCAATATCTTGAATTATTAAGGGAATAGGTTCGATGCATAACTTAATTGTATCATACTTGGCTTTTTTTACTCCTTTCATTTTCATCCTTTCAGGAAAACATAAATCCAGTTCATCTGTGAGGTCAAATGCATGTTTTAAGCCAATAAATGATGCCCCGGTTCTGGTGATCGGCTCTTCAAATCTATTTGAAGAATACCATTTTACAATATGGCCATTTTTCACCAACTCTTCTGCAATTGTAAGCATTGGAGCAATATGGCCATTTAAGGGTATCGAAGCAAAAAGAATATTACTCATTACTTAACTCAATAACATTATTATTTACTCAAATAAAATTAGCTTCTCTAGCCTTTCAGGTAACAGTAATTTTACATTTGGCAATTTCTCTTTTAATAAACTTTTGAATTCGTCTGCACATCCAATTGTTTGCATAAAAGGTTTTAAAAAACCTGATAACTTGACATTTCCATATGATGTCGGAATAATATTTTTACTTTTGAGATATTCCAAACATTTTATAGCATCCTCTGGTCCCATTACAATTTGTCCAATCATTGAAATCTTTACTCCTATAATTGGTATTAGGGCATATTCAATATTGAACTTTTCACCAATATCTTTAAATGCTTTAACATAGTTTGTATCTCCGGTGAAATATATTGCCTTATTATTGTAATTAAAAACATACGCATTTTGTTTTACTAACTTGGGATGTTCTGCAGGTACAGCTGTGATGGTTAAATGCGGGTGTATTATTTCAATTGTTTCCCAATAATTTAAAACACTTGTATTAATGTAGCCTGCTTTTTTCACAATCTTCATAACATCCTCTGGACAAATAATTCTTATACTTTTATCCAAAAGATTTAATGTGGGTAAATGACAGTGATCAACATCTTTATGGGTAATTACAATAATATCAATTTTAGGCAATTCATCAATTTTAATTGGAATACCATCTACATGGACCAATTTTAATACTGGTAGCATAGATGCTGATCCAACTATCCATGGATCTAAAAGGATGGTTACACCTTCAATACGCAATATCCAAGTATTTATGTCAATTCTTTGAATATAATTATCAACCATACATATTTAGTTATATTATCAAATACAAATCAAGTTAGGCTTACCTCTTTATTAAACTTCGTGACCAGCTCCTCAATTTTATTAAAATTGCCGGTTACAAAAATATTTCTATTCACATCTCTCATTTCTGAGTTTGAATAATTCAGTTTATCTGCAAATAATAATGTTATTTCATTAATGCCTGTATTTATACCGTTTTTTTCTAAGTAGGTATTAAGTATATCTGTAATTACCATCATTTCATAAAAATTACGCCCATCAATTTTATAAGGTAAAGTTTCCCATAAAGGTGGTGGCATTAAAAACCGAATTGTATAAGTCATCATTTTGGAATAGTAATCAGCATCCAATTCAATATTGTATTTCTCCTTTTTTTCAAACCATTCTGAACCAGGTATTACTCCTGGCATACAAAGACTAATACCGTCTATACCTAAATCAATACATAATTTCTGTGTGTCTAAAAAACTTTGCATAGTTTCTCCAGGGGCTGGGACTATTAAACTAGCAGTCGCCTTAATTCCAGCATTCTTGCACAACGAAATTGCTTCTTTCATTTTTTCAACGGTTGTTTTTTTGTTCATGGTGTGCTTTAAAATGTCAGGATTTCCTGATTCTATACCAAAAAGTATTGAATAGCAACCGGCCTCCTTTAAAAGACTATAAAATTTAGCGGAAGAATTTCTAGCATAACCAAATGAAACAAATTGAATTTTTAATTTATGCTCTAATATTTTTTTACAAATTTCTTCAATTAATTCAGCTGGGGGGTTCGATCCTGCTAGTCTAAAGCAATTTGTATTACACTTTTCGCTTGCATCCTTAAATATTTTAATAATATTCTCGGGACTTCTTTTTCTCCACTTTTTCCCGCTTTTTTTGGGATGAGGGCAAAAATTGCAACAATTCGGGCAACCTCTGCTCTCATCTATCATAATAATATTTATTTTGTCGTTACCTTTTAACGCCGGATAAATATCTAGATCGTAAAGTGGTACTGCATGTAAATCAAGATTTTCAACCCTTTTAATAGCATTTATTACTGGCTTTCCGTTTGTCTTATAAATAATATTCTTTATGTCAATAAGTTCTTTTTTCTGTATGCTCCATTCTGCTAGATCAATTATTGTTTCTTCTCCTTCACCATATGCTAAAACATCAAAAATTTCTGTAAATTCAAATGTTCTCTCATAAAAGTAATCATTATGTGGCCCACCTCCAATAATCTTTATTTCTGGATGTTTTGCTTTTATTGCTTCAGCTATTTCTATACTCCCAACAAAACCTTCTCCTGTCCATAATTTAAAACCAACAAAATCCGGTTTTGCATTTTCTATTTCTAATAATAATTTCTTGATTATACTGTTTTTTAAAACATCTGCTTTTCTTTGAGAAATCACAAGGTTAATTTCTTTAAATCTCTTAAGTGAGTTTTGAAGATTATTTCTTTCATTTAGCTTATTATATGCTTTAATAAGCTCATTGTGTATTTCATCAGTAAACACCTCCTTGATGTGAGAGACAGTACTATAATCAAAAATTTTGGTCTTATGTCCTGCTTGTGTTAAACTTGATGCCAGATTTATTAATCCGTTATCAGGCATAAGTGAATCAAGGCTTGAAGGTATGCTATTGTAGCTTATTAAGAAACTAGTACTTTTTTCCATCATTATAGTAATCAGTTTAAATCATTGATATTCAATAAATGAAAATTCAATTTATAGGGTTCAAATGCTATTATATTTGGAAGTGTCACGGGTGTTCGTGGGTTTTTTAAAAATTCTTTTAATAATATTAATAAAGTTTCCATGGCAGCTAAATTAGCTGTAAAAGCAGGTGCAATGGCATTTGATGGTACAAAGCTTTCAACAACCATTCGTTGTATTAATTCTATATGCTCAACCCCAAAAATTTCTGTAAGTTTTTTAGGGATTTTACCAGAAATACCTTTCGTAAGAAAACTAATAAATTTATCCATTGATTCTCCATTGGGGTCAGATATTGCACATAATCCTCCAAATCCTATTATAGGGAATGATAATACGTATAAGCCTTTTTCCCGTGATTCAATGTAAAGTTTGTTTCTTAATTCTGAGGGAACTTTAATATCAAGGCAGTCTGCAATAATATCACAATCTTTTATAAACTCTATTACATTTTTATCCGTGAGTCCGTCATTAAACCTCTTGATTTTAATATTAGGATTTATAGATAATAGAATTTCTTCATAAACTTGAAGTTTATGTTTACCTAATGAGGAATTAAAAGCTCCCCATTGTCTGTTAATATCAGGCAAGTCAAAATTAGCAGGGTCAGCCAATACAAATTTCTCTATACCCAATCTGGCCATTTGCATAGCATATGCCCCACCAACACCCCCACAACCAGCAATACCAATAGTTACATTCTTCATGTATTCAAGCCCTTCAGCTGAATAGTATGGCATTGTTCTACCCAAAAAATCTACATTCGTATATTCCATTTTTCATTTAATTTTTTATACAATTCTTGTGAATAATTATGAAAACCATTACGTTTATTTAATTCCACTTTAACAAAATTATATCCATCTAGCAGGTCTGTATATTTCATTTTTGCAGGGATATGTACAGCATGTGTTTGATCATACAAACTATAATTATCCATAACAATCCTATCTTCTTTATTAAGTTTCAAACTTAAAGGTGTATTAGGAAAAGGTGATAGAACCGTCAAAGAAGTAGCTTTCATTTCTGTTTCATTTACAAAATCTATTACTCGGTTAAAAACAGTTTTATCTTGCTCCTCAAAACCAAACATAAAATATCCCCAAATATCAATTCCTACAGATTGGATATAATTAACCATTGACTTCTCTTTATTCGTACATGTTCCAGGCATATTTAAACAAATAGCAATACAACCGGACGCAGC
The DNA here is from genome assembly GCA_013141385.1 of Bacteroidales bacterium. Lineage (NCBI taxonomy): Bacteria > Pseudomonadati > Bacteroidota > Bacteroidia > Bacteroidales > Bacteroidales bacterium. The sequence continues at coordinate 8,849 of JABFRB010000007.1, forward strand.
AAATTCATCAATCAACACATTATCCAAAACTTCAAAATCAGAAATAATCATATAAGGGAAGTTCATTGTTTTGAAGATTGATAGCAATGTTTTTATAAAATCCCGATCACCAGCTCCAAATATATCATCAGTAAATAATATTGGTTTTTTTTCAATTCTCAGCACGCATTCTATTTCATCAATTACTTGCGTAATAGTTTTTGTTCTAAAAACACCACCGAAAAATATTTTTGTTGGGCAAAAATCACAACCTATTGAGCACCCTCTCGATGTTTGTATACTATGAAAAGCATACTTTGAACTATCTAGAATATCAAATCTCGGTATACATTGTGCCTTTAGGTCGACTAATTTAGCTGCTTTATATGTTTTTTTTGCAGTTTTATTCAACCAGTCATTATGCCATTGAGTAATTGTATCTTCCGCTTCGCCAATAAAAATAGAACTGGAAAGATGCAAGAAGTCTTTATACTCTAAAGAAACATGCATACCTCCTACTAATACATCTATTCCCCTGTCTTGTAATTGACAAGCTAATTGTTTAGCTTCATAAATGGCATTTGTCTTAAAAGAAATTAATGCCAAATCACACAAAACATCTTTCCGATCAACTTTTTGGTCAATAAACTCTAATTCATAATCACTAAGTTTTGATGCTAATATAGGTGCACTTAATGAAGGGCAAAAAAATCTATTTTTTTTAAAATCAAACCAAGTATTCAAAGATTCATTTTCTCCCTTTTTCTGAACATCTATAATTGAAATTTTCATTGCATATAAAATTAATCAACCTTTGCAATTTCTTTTAATTCAGATACAGTAGCAGCATGATAATATTTGTCAGTTTTATAATCCATTCTCAATGATGGTGGCAGCTTATGTTCGTTTTTCTTGTAGTTGAAAGTGTTTTCATGCAAAATTTGTCCAGCCATCCTGTATAGAAATGGTGGTATAAATCTTTTTGATACCCGACCTTTAGCTGTAAATACTTTTTCATCATAAGTTGGGCTTAAAAGCCTCCGCTTTTTTTGTGTACTAGTTGATGCTGTCTTTGCATATAATTCAAGATATTTTTTATAGAAAAGTACCTTCGGCATTTTTGTCTTCATTACCATATACATAAGCGTATAGTAACCATAATGAAAGCTTGATAATTGTTTTTGTTCTTTAGCTTCAAAAAATAATGGAGTGCCGGGGACTGGGGTAAATGGCACAAAAACAGGGTACGTTATATTCATCTCATCAATAAATTTCCAAATTCGATCAAAATCTGATGGCTCAAAATCTGGCATAACAATAAAATGGGCATAGTTTCTAATACCAATCTTTTCAAGTATTTGATGTGCATTTGCATTTTCATCTTGTGATGTTTTTTTATTTAAATGGACTAAATGTGCATCAGTACAAGCTTCCATTCCAACAACAAGTTCTTTTAGTCCTACCTCTTTCCATGCCTCAAATACATGCTGCTTATTTACTATGGTATCAACTCTAGCATAAGCAAGATATTGTTTTTTTACATTATACTTTTTAAGATAAGATAAAACTTCCATGGCATGTTCTTCATTATGAAATGTATTATCGTCAGTTATATGGACAAAATCATATGGCTGATTTTTCAAATCAAGTGCTATCTCTTCAGGTGTTCGTCTCCTGTATGTGCCTCTTGCAGCAACCCATAGCGAACAAAACTTACATCTATAAGGGCATCCCATTGATGTTAATGTAAATCCGACCGGTTGTTCTAAAAACGTATTAAAATAGTGTTTACGATATTTATCTGCATAAGATTTGTTGATGTGCGGCCATTTAATAATTCCAGATTCAGGACATCTCGGTGCTGTAAGAAAAAATGAATCGCCCTGCCTAAATGATAATCCCTTTACCACTGAAAAATCTTTATTATCACTAAATGCAATGACAATTTCTCTCATAGTTACTTCTCCAGGTCCAATACAAATCAAATCAACCTGTGGCTTCTGAAAATCTTCTGGCAAAAGTGTTGCATGCTGACCACCTACTAAATTTAATATATTCGGGTTAATTTTCTTTGCTAACTCCATTATATGCAAAGTAGTATATATCTCACCCGCAGTATGGGTTCTTGTAGCTAATATGTCCGGCTTAAATTCTTTGATAGTTTTAATGAGGTTCTCTTCTGTATCAAACCTTCTATCGAATACATTAATTTCAGCAATATCTTCAATACATGCGCCTAAAAGCAAACACACTAATGGCTCATAATCAGGCAAAAATGTAACATAATATTTGTTATAATTAGGCTTAACAAATAACACTTTAGGTTTTCTGGATAAATTCATAATATTTAATTTTTATAATTGTTACAAATAAGTCATCAGGTTATAACACAAATAAAATTTTCACAATCTACTTTATTTAATGGCTTACCCATTTTTCTTGTGAAAAATTAATTGACAATTGGAAACTCAACCCCTTTTATTATTTCATTTTGAAGTTTATTGTATTCAAATTCACTCATAGCGGGTTCTGTTGCAATATTTAAAAGCTTCTCAACGTCACTTTCCGTTAGTTTTGCATGATTATTCTCAATAAATTTACTTAATGAGTTTTGAAATTTTTCAAATAATTCATAATTATTGAATGTATTGTTAAACAATTTACTACATCTTATTTTTTCAAAAAACACAGAATTTTTTAAATAAACAAAATCTGCAGGTGCATTATTTACTTTTTGAAAATTTTTAGTTTCGCCTAGTTTATTATAATTTAAATATTTAGAATAATAAGTTAAATGCCTTGGATTAATAGTTGCGACATTAAATGAAGCATTATAATATGAGTATGAAACCAATAGTGTAATAATCAAAAGAAATTCGAATGCTAACTTTTCTTTTGTCTCAAAATTTGATAATGATATTGTCTCAACTATTGTATGTCCATTATTAATAAGCATTTCCACCTCTTCTTTGAATATTTCTTCACAGGGTAAACCATACTCACCTCTACATACAATTGTAACAGTATTTAGAATTATATCTTTTTTCTTAATATAAATAGTAATTGTATTATGCTGTAAATTATATTTTGAAAACCAATATTCACTTTTATTATTTTTTGCATATCCTTTTTTAAAATATTCATGAAATAGCATTGAATATATTTTCAAACGAGTGTCCAAATCATTTGCTATATGTATTTCATATCCGTTAATTTCTAACATGGTGTGTAATTTGAATGTGTTCAACTTTTAATAATAATCCTCAATAACTTAGAATCCACATATGTCTTTGTATTGTTTCAAAACAACATTTGTATGATGTAACACAAGTATTTTCCGCGTTAGGTGCATACAAAACTTCTTTGTCATTTATTCTCAAATGCTTATTTAAAAAGTTATGAGGATTTATTGCAATAGATATATGTGATTATGGGTTGCGTTTTCGATTCGAAAACTGATATTATAAATTCAATATTACCGTAGTCAAGTAAAATAATTCGTCAAATGTATTTGAGCAAAAAATAATAAAAGGCAAAATACTAACAAGCTGTTTTTTCTTAGCCTCAATATCCTGTCCTTCTGTAAGTGATAATAATTTATCGTTTTCTTGTATTCTTATATAAGAAGAATTAAGTTCAATTGAGATTGATTGTTTAATAGCTTCAATTTCAACAATAATCTTATTCTTTCCATTACTTTTGACCATTTCACCTGTAAGCCCTTTAAATGAGCCTTCAATAATTTCGACTCTTACTCCTTTCTGAAAGCTAACATCTTCATTTATTTCATTATAATTTTTAATATTTTGCACAAGTAATTTTAAATTATTTATGTCGTTTTCATTAATTCGAGCATAATCCTCCCCGAATTTAATAAGTCTATATACTTCTGGTATAGCTGTAATATGATGCCTAGATCCAGCTTCAATATTTATGAATCAATGTCGTTGACTTAAGCTATAAAGGTTTGTAATTCATATAGTAGAGTTTCTTTGGGCGTTTTTTTCTTTCATGCTTTCGGCCAGGGCGAACAATTTCCCTTGTTTGGCTTACAATGGAATCAA
>JABFRB010000008.1 GCA_013141385.1 Bacteroidales bacterium
GACTTTAACAACCAATAAAATTATTATAATTAAAAACAAAAGAAAAAAACCTCTTTTTGAACCCGACAGAAAAACAGGTAACGAAAAAAAAAGTAATAAAAGATTATATATAATATTTTTTTTAATAGAGATAGTTCGTTGCAGATAATATATAATTGTTATAAATCCAAAAATAATTGGAATTAATGAAAAATTATAATCATAACTTAAATAATTGTTTATAGGGTCGATTGGGAATTCACTAATCGACAAAATATTTGAAAGTGAAATAATATCAAAAATAATCAATAGATTAACAAACGTAATAAATACTCCAAACAGTAAAATCAAATGAATAAAACTTAAAAAAAAATAATTGATCGATAATTTAGTGGACGATATAACATTCAACATAAAAACAATAGAAATAATAATAAAAAGGTTAATAATATCCTTGAAAATAGATAAATAAATTTTATCTGAAAAATAAAAAGATAATACCAATATTATGAAAAGGATAATTATTATATAAATATTTTTAAAAAAGGAAATACTATCTTTTATTGCCTTTTCTCTATAAAAGATGATAAAATGAAAAATAGAATAAGGATATAAAATAAGAAAAGGATATTTAAATAAAGGAATAGAAGGTCTAAATATAAATAATAATAAAGTAATATTTAAGATATATATTTCAATTTGTATCTTTCTTATTGACTTTGGTAGAATCATTAACATGAAAACTATTATTTAAAAGAAATAAAATTAATTTTTAATGTAAGAAAGTTCTAATAATTCTACTATAGTATTTGTTTAATAGTGAAAAATATAATTTTAAAATATCTACTCGTTGTTGGATTATTAATATATTTCATATTCAAATTTATTTTATTTGGCATTATTTCTTCAATATATGTTTTTTCAGGATTATTTGAAAGAGCGAGGATCTCATTTTCTTTTGAATATTCCAGAGAGGCATAATCTGTAATACCAGGTTTTACAGTTAAAATGATTTTTTGTTCTTCGTCATACAAATCTACATATTTTCTAACCTCAGGTCTTGGACCAACAAAACTCATATTGCCAATTAATACATTAACTAATTGAGGTAATTCATCAATCTTATATTTTCTAAGATAATAACCTATTTTAGTTATTCTATTATCTTTTGCCCCCACTGTTAATAATCCCTTTCTATCAGAATTAACAATCATAGTACGGAATTTATATAATGTAAAGTCAACATTATTTTTACCTACTCGTTTTTGCAAAAAGAAAACATTCCCATAATTGTCAAATATGATTATAGTAGAAATAATTAAAAAAAATGGAATAAATAATATTAGCCCCACTAAACTAAAAATAATATCAAAAAATCTTATTAACATAATAACTATTTTAGATTACCTCATTAACTGATTGAATAACAGCATTTATGACTAATTTAATTTGTTCTTCGTTTAGATCATAATAAACAGGTAAAGAAATTTCACGGGAATAATTATCAAATGCAATAGGATAATCTGATATTTTATAACCTAAATTCTTATAAAAACTTAACATCGGAATAGGTAGAAAATGGACATTAACCGATACATCTAAGTCAAATATTCTTTTAATTATTTCATCTCTTTGACTTTCTGAAATTCCCTTAATCCTCAAAAGGTAAACATGAAAAGATGATATTTTATCTTTTGTTTCATAGATTGGAATTTGAGCCCATGAATATTTCTTAAATATTTGATTATAGGTATCAAATATTTGTTTTCGTTTAATTAATGTGTCATTATCATAACGACTAAGTTCCACCAGTCCAATTGAAGATAAAATATCAGTCATATTAGCCTTGTAACCCGCTTCAATAATATCATACCTCCAATTCCCTTTTTGTACTTTAGAAAGAGCATCCTTATTCTGACCATGTAAGGAATATATACACAAGTATCTATAAATTTCATCATTATCAAATGGCTCCGGTAAATTTAAAGCAATTGCCCCTCCTTCTGCGGTAGTTAAATTTTTTACTGCATGAAAAGAAAAAACTGATATATCTGTTGTACAACCTACTTTTTTACCTTTATAAGTAGCTCCTAACGAATGAGCAGCATCTAAAAGTATTAAAATTCTACCCAATTTTTCTTGATTTTCATTATTTGCTTTAAATAGTTTTATTATTTCTTTTTTTCTTACCAGTGTATTTATTTCATCGATATCAACAGGAAAACCGCCCAAATCAACGGGCATTATTACTTTAGTTTTATCAGTTATAGCATTTTCTATTGCTTTCAATGAAATATTAAAATCCTCTGAATTAACATCTACCATAACAAGTTTGGCCCCACAATGGATAACAACATTTGCTGTGGCACAATAAGTATATGCAGGTACAATTACTTCATCTCCTTCCTTAATACCATACCATCGTAAGATTAATTCTAATCCAGCTGTTGCAGAGTTTAAAGCTATTGCGGACTGACAATTACAGTACTCAACTATTTTTTTCTCAAACAATTTGGTTTTAGGTCCTGTTGTAATCCAACCTGACTTAAGGGTATCAACGACTTCATCAATAATTTTCTGATCAATTCGAGGTGGTGAAAATGGAATCATAATATTGTAATAGATTATTAGTTTACATTATATAATAAAGTAATTTTTAATTAACAATGGAGTAAAATCATTTTAATAATAATTATAATTAATAATAAATCCAAAAATATTTCAAGAAAGTATTAGTTAATTTATTTTGTTAAAGTTCATTCTCTATTTTATTAATAAAAAGTGAAGCCAAATTCTTATAATCGTAATTATTAAATATAAAATTTTTTCCTCGTTCTCCCATTGAAACTCTATCATTATCAAGCATATTATAAATAATCAATATTGCATTAGATACTTGCAAATGATCTTCAGCGGGAATTGTTATTCCACAATTACATTTTTCAACAATCTCATTTTCTACATCAGCTGATAAAATAATCGGTTTTGCAGCCAACATATAATCAATTAACTTATTTGGGGAAATTCCGTGTTTATGCAATTCCGTTTTTACTCCGCCTATATATAAAACATCTAATTTAGCTAATAGTTTTGGAATGGTTCTTTTTGGTATGGGTGGAAGAAAGATAACATTATTTAATGATTTAGCTTGTTTTTGTAAATCTACTTTTGAAGATCCATTCCCTACTAAAATAAAATAAATATCTGAATTATTAATTAGCAGTTGGGCAGCATTGATAAGCACATGCATTGCATTTGATGGTGCATGCCCTCCAGTATAACCAACTAAAAATTTTCCATTATTCTTTAATTCATTTATAATTGCAAAATGTTCAAAAGGAACTTCTTCTTGTATTGATTCCAATTCAATCTTATCATAACCATTTGGAATATGAATGAATTTACTAGGCTCAAGACCATGATTTACCATATGTTTCTTTGCATTTCCCAAAAGAGAAACAACGACATTTGATTTTTTATACGCAAAATTCTCAGCCATTTGTAAAAGCATTATATATGGATGATACTTGGAATATCCTCCAATTATCATTGGTGAAAGCGGCCATAAATCATGAACTTCAAAGCACAATTTGGCTTTAGATATTTTTGCAATCATAAATGATGGGTAAATATCTAAGGGATAAGTTGAAGATGCTATTACCAAATTGGGAGAGAATAACTTTGATATTTTCTTTCTAAAATAAATAAGTTTTAATACAAAAATTAAAATATTTAAAATACGTTTTATATTGCCTGAATATGAAGGTGTTTTAATCCAATAATATGTTATACCCTCAAATTCATCTTTTGATAATTCTTTAACTACACCAGGTTGTGAATTTCTTAAATGAGAATTTGAGGCTCCTATAATAAATACTTTATGACCTAGATTTACCCATTCTTTTGCCAAATAATAAGGTCTAAATTCCATTCCTAGTTTAGGATTGCCAGCATAATGGTTAATAATTAAAATATTCATCTTTTAAAAAATATTTAATTCTAATTTATAATCAAAATGTCTCAATTGTTGAAAAATTTTTAGGTTGTTTATATAAAGCCTTATAGAAATGAACTTTAAAGAAATATTCTTTCATTTTTAGTTTTATAAAATTCATATAACCTCAAGGATTATAGTAGAAAATATATTAAATATGTATCCGTTTAAATAAAAAAATCAAACCTTTGCGCTGTCATTCCTGCGAATGCAGGAATCCGCTTCTTTATATCCAGATTAAGGGACTTCGCCCAGAATGACAGTTAAGTTTGCTTATCAAAATAACCTAAATGGATACTCATATATATTAATATCTTATTGATGATATTATGTTAAAGAATAGAAACAAATCACAATTGTAAAAAACACCTGAAGGTTGAATTGTTACCATAACTATCTTGACTGCTCGTCCTTTAAAGGTAACATCGAATACTCCCTAAAACATCTTAAAATTAACTGAGGCTGCACAATAAATTCTGAAAAAATGATTTACCCATCAAATCCATAGTTTCCTGTTGGGGTGATGACCCGCATATTCACATTTCGCCGTGAAGCTATATAGCATAACATCAACTCGAAGCATTTGATAAACAACATGATATGCTTGTTCTGAATAATATTGTTTAATATGTCTCCAAAAAAACGTATTTCTATTAATTTTCAATACAGGTGATTGTTATAGTAAATAATGTATCCTTTAAGTTTTCTTTTCAACAGTGGGAAGTTAATGACCTAAGTGTAAGAAATTTATAAACGTTGATCCTCCTCTAACTCAATATATAGCGAAACTTTTATGAACTACTATTTTGAAAATTATATTACTAAAAAGAGAAAAAGTAAACAAATTAGAAGAGAAAACATTAATTTTTATAAAAAACTGATTACATAGTCTAATAATACTATAGAAACTATATTCAGTCAGATTATAAAAATATTTTGTAATAGAGAATTAATGTAACAATACTCATCTAATTGATTATCGCACTATTGATACTTGTATTTGCTATTACTTTTCAAAAGTATTTTATAAATAGCAACTTAAATTATATATTTTAAATAAATCATATCTTTAAAATTATTAATTCTCATTAATAGTCAATAATTCTTGCTGGATTTCCAAATACTTTATTCCCTTTTTTAATATTTTTTATTACAACAGATCCTATTCCAATAAAAACATTATCTTCAATATTTAATTGATTTAATATTTTTACTCCAGGTCCAATCCAACAATTTTCACCAATTACAGTGCTTCCTGCAATACAAACATGCCCTGTGATTAAACTATTTTTCCCAATAATTACATTGTGAGCTATAATTGTTCCATCATCAATTTTAACTCCATCATAAATAATTGTATCTGAAAGCGCTCCTTTGTGTATTAAAACATTTGAACCAATATCGACATTGTTTTTTATTACTGTTTTTCCTAACTGAGGGAAAGATTCCCACTCTCCTTTTTCGTTCTTTTCGTAACCAAAACCATCTTTACCAATAATTGCTCCAGCATGTATTTTACAATTTTTTCCTATTTCAACATTATTATAAACATAACAATTACCATAAATAACTGTATTTTCCCCAATCACAGCCTCTCCAACATATGTAAATGCACCGATTGCGGTGTTTGGATGTATTTTTGCATTTGGATGAATTATTGCAGTGGGGTGAATGCCCCAAACTAATTGTTTGTTTAATAAAAAATTAGCGATTCTTAAAAAAGTTAGTTTTGGGTTTTCAGTTTTTATAAAACACTTTACATGAATTAGATTTTCCTCTATCTCAACTTTATTATCGACAATAAAGATTTTTGCATGTGATGATTTTATTATTTCATTCTTATTTTTTTTTGTTGACTTAATCCATACTAACGAAAATTCATTTGCTTTCTCTAATGAATTGAAATTCGTAAAATAAATATTAGATTTATTTCCAATTATTTGACAATTAACTAATAAATTTTCTATTTCTGAAAGAAAATACTGTTTCATCTAACAAATTTTATAGTGAAAAACATATAATAGAACTACTTTATGTATCTCATTCTTGAGTTGTTATCCAATTTTATTCTAATTATTTCAACTTATAGTAGGGTTTTAGGATAGTAAAAAATTCCAATAACACTTCAAGTAATTATATTTAAGGTAACACATTGATATATAATTTTTTATAAAAATAGAAGTATATGGTTTCATGAACCATTGTTAAAATTTCACCAACAAGAATTTATACTATTAACTGATAACAAAAAATTGCATGTTACCTTATAATAAGACCAAATTAAAAATAACTTAAAAAATATTTTAGATTTTTAAAATTGTACCTCCCCAAGAATATCCTACACCAAAGCCAGCAAGAAGTATATTCCCATTTAATTTATTTTCTTTTTTTGCTTCCTTCAATGCTATAGGAATGGTTGATGAAACAGTATTCCCAACATTTTCTAAATAGAAATAAAACTTATCTTCATCTATTTTAATTTTCTTGCGAAGAAAATTCATCATATACTTATTTGCTTGATGGAAGATGAATAAATTAATTTCTTCTTTTGTTAAATTATTTTTAATTAAAGTATCGGAAACCAATAAGGGAACAGCATCTAATGTGAAATTAAATATTTCAGAACCATTCATAAATAAATTATCAGAACATATTGGGTTTTCATTTTCATCAAAAAATAAATCATTTGATTTCAATGGATCCCGTAGCCCACCTGTTTTAATAATTAGATTTTCAGCACCTCGACCATCAGTCCCTAAACTAAATTTCATAATTTCTGCAAACCCTTCAACTGAAACTAAAGTAGCTGCTGCAGCATCACCAAAAATGGTGCGATTACCTTTATCTCTTGAGTGAATATGCTTTGTATATGTTTCCGATGTAATGAGCAATATATTGTTTGCTATACCCCCAGCAATTAGACCTTTGGCTAAAGCTAAACCATAAACAAAACCAGAACAACCTAAGTTAAAGTCCAATGCTCCAGCCTTTGTAGAAATTCCTAATTTGTTTTGTAAAATACATGCAGTTGTAGGTAGAAAATAATCAGGACTTTGTGTACATAATAAAATAAAATCAACCTGAGATGGCGAAACAGAATATTCTTCAAATAACAATTTGGATGCATGTATAGCCATATCACCAGCCGTTTCATTTTTTGCTGAAATGTGCCTTTTTGTTACTCCAATTTTTTCAGCTATCTTATCAACAGACCATTCGGGGAATTCTTTAACGAGGTCATAATTAGTTAAAAAACCTGAAGGTAAATAATAAGAAACCGCTTTGATATATGCTTTCATAATTTATAATAATGTATATCCACCATCAATTAATAAATTGGAACCTGTTGTCCATTTACTTGCATCTGAAAGTAGATATATTGATGCAAAGGCAATTTCCTCAGGTTTTCCATATCGATTGAGAGGATATTTCTTTGTGTCTTCTTTTAGTTGCTCTTCTGATATTATTCCGGCATCTAAAATACTTGTCTGAATCATTCCTGGACATATTGTATTTACTCTAATATTTTTGGGAGCTAATTCAATAGCAATATTTTTAACAATACCATTAATTGCTCCCTTTGATGCAGAATACATTCCACCTGCAACATAGGAACAGTATACTCCCGAAATTGATGAAATAAAAACGATTGAGGCTCCATTCTTTATTTTCTTTTGTTTCAAAAGTGCTTGGGTAATAAGTGTAGGAGCAATAAAGTTCACTTGCATAATTGCCATTAGATCACTCTCATTAACAAAACTAAAAGGAACTGTTTTTGTGAATCCAGCGCAATGAACTAAACCATCAAGAGATGACGCTTTAATAATAAGTTCTTGAATCTCATCCTTTTTTGATAAATCAGCAATTATATATGAATGACCTTCACCATCGAGTAAGTCATAAGTTTCTTTTAATCGACCTTCATTTCTACCTACAATAACAACTTGTGCATTCATCTTTGAACATTCAATCGCAATTGCTCTTCCAATACCTGACGATGCACCAGTAATCAAAATAGTTTTACTATTTAATGAAAACGGATTATAACTCATTTAAATTTCAATTAACGTTGAACATACGATATTAGATAAATCGAAATAAACACTTCCCCAGGAAAGGCCAACTCCAAAACCACATGCTATAACTTTTTGTTTTTTATTAATAAGATTTTTATTACATTCAGTAACAAGAGTTAAAGGTATTGAGGCTGAACTTGTATTACCAAAATCTTTTAATGAGTATGGAACTTTTTCAGGTGGAAGTTTTAACTTTTTCCTTATTTTTTCGTTCATAAATAAATTTGCTTGATGAAAAACAAAAATATCAATTGAGTTTTTGTCAATGTTGAAATGCTCACACAATTTATCAATAGTTTCTGGTGCTTTTGAAATACCAAAGGAAAAAACATCCATTCCATTTAAAAACAGTTGCACATTTGATCGCGCAATACCAAATTCAATCTCATGTTCTATCAATGATAATTCATTAAATGGTACCCTATAACCTCCATCAGATATTTTAATAGCCTCATAACCACTACCATCAGTAGCAAGATGGAAATTAAAACCATAACTTTTTTCATTGAATTCTAAACAAGTTGCGGTACCAGCATCTCCAAAAAGAGGCCAAGTGCTTTTATCATTATTTGAACAAAATTTAGTAACTGAATCTCCAACGAGCAATAGTCCTTTTTTGAAACTATTGTTTTGCATTAGTGATGCTATAACGCTTAATCCATATATCCATCCTGAACAACCCATTGAAATATCCAATGCATAACAATCTGTAGACAGTTTAAGTCTATCTTGTAAAAGACAGGAACTTGCTGGAAGAATATAATCAGGTGTTTGTGTTACAAATATCAGACAATCTATTTCATTTTTATTCCAACTGATATCTTTTAGTAGTTGCTCAGCAGCATGAAAGCATAAATCAGCAGTAGTAGTTTGATTATTAGCCAAGCGATGACGTTCAACACCTGTTGTTGAAATAAATTTTAATGCCTCATCGTTTTGGAATAAATGGTAATTTATATTTTCCTCAATTGTTTTGGGTACACAAGCAGAAATTCCACTTAATCTTACATTTTTAACATCAAGATACGCCATTATTTTTTCAGTTTAACAATATTATATAAGTCTTCAATCGTCTTTGAATTTTTAATGTCATCCCCTTTTATCCTTACATTATACACATCATCAACCATAGCTATTATTGAAAGAGCCAATAATGATGACCACTCTTCTAAACTTCTAAATTCTGTTGTAGCGGTAAATTTATTTGCTTCAGTTTCTTCAAATTGTGAAGCAAAATTTTGAATGAAATCGTTAATTTCCATATTAGTATCTATTAATATTAATTTATAATCTCTTGTACTTATGTATACATTATGTGTTTAAAAATCACTTTTGTCTCTTTTAAAAAGGTCATATTCTTTGTGTAATCAAATTTTACAACTATGCAATTTTAATTTAAACTCATACTTTTCCATAAAATATAAAAATATTTTATGGAAATTTAAAAATAAACTCGAAAGATAAGAATAATTATTCAATAACTAATCTAATTACTTCAAAAGACTCAGCATAATTTGCACCGATTTGAACCCCTCTTGTTCTAGCTAAAGAAAATATAAATTCTTCTGACATATAATCTCTTATTCCTTGAGATTTATATTCTTTTAAAGAGTTAACTTTTGCCTGAATATGTCTTTTTTCTAATCTTATAAAAGATGTAGTATTAAAAGTTAAATTATTCCATATTAACTCATAACCAAGAATAGTTTTTGTTTTAAAAGCTCTCAATCCTTCATTTGCTATTGTGGAATGATCCTGATGAATATCATTAAAACAAGGCATAAAGATTATATCTGGTTCAATTATTTTTTTTATTTTAATAAGTTCTTCAAGAATTTCTTGTCTAACATAATTTAATTTTCTTACTTGATAATTAAAAATAAATAAATTATCATCTTTAATTCCTAATTTTTTTGTAGCTTGCTTTACTTCGGTTTTTAAAATATCTTTTGGCCAACCAACTGGAACTGATTCTTCAGCAGTGGAAAAGGCAGCATAAAATACGGTTGCTCCTTTTTCAATAAAATTATTAATGGTTCCTCCCGCTCCTAATTCACCATCATCTGTGTGAGGTGCTAGCACCAATACTTTTTTAAATTTTTCGATCATCAATTTAGTGTTTAAAAGGATTATTTAATTTAATTTAATTTAATTTAATTTAATTTAATTTAATTTAATTTAATTTAATTTAATTTAATTTAATTTAATTTAATTTAATTTAATTTAATTTAATTTAATTTAATTCAATTCACTTATACTTCAAAATGCTTTCTAGCCCATTTTTCTGCAATAAATACTTTAGAAATATCATCGCAAGATATTTTGTTACTTCCTTTTAAAAACAAGTCATAATAGTTAAGAAATTTCTTTTTATCAATAATTCCTAATTCATCTAATGTACTTTTACTAAATATATCTAATATGTCATGCTTTAAATCTTTTCTTAACCATTTATCTTCTGGAACACTAAAGCCTTTTTTATCACGTCTCCATCGAATCTCTACTGGAAGTTCATTAATGGATTTTCTTAAAATATATTTTGTCCAACCATTTTTAATTTTTAATTCAGTATCAATACTTAATAGCAAATTCACTAAACGATGATCTAAAAATGGTAATCTTGATTCTAAAGAATTAGCAGTAGAATTCCGGTCTTCAAAATGAGCGAGGATAGGCACTGAATATTTATCAATATCAAGTATTTGTCGATCTCTCATAGAATCACATTGCCATGTATTTTCTAATTCACCATTTAATGTGATATAACTATCCTTTTTATTGACTAAAGATGGAATGTAACGTTTTGCAGAACTTAATTTAAATTGCCATATAACAGTGCGATAAAAAATAGATAGTAGTATTTCTTTGCTCATTCTATAATACTTACCTTGTTTCTTCAATTGATCCAAGTAAAAGAAAAAGAATTTCAAATAACCCAACATTATTTCATCGCCTCCTTGTCCGCAAAGGACAACTGTTATATCAGTCTGTTTTTTAATTCTTTCAAAAATTAAATACTGTGCTATCACACTAAAGCCACCAAATGGCTCATCTTGATGAAAAATTACTTTATCGATGTTTTTAAGTACATCATCATTTGTAAATATAAGTTTTTCGTTTTTTATATTTTTTTCGACTGAAAGAATATTAATAAAATGCTCTTCTGAAGCCTTTCGATCATTCGACACTACAGAGAATGTTCGTAAATTATTATTCGATAATTCATTTGCAATTAAAGAAATAGCAGACGAATCAAGTCCTCCAGAAAGAAGTGCCCCAAGATTAACGTCGCTTCTTAAACGTATATTAATGCTATCCGTAAATAGTTCCTTAAATTGTTCAAATACATTTTTTATATCAAAATCAACATTTTCATAATCCCAATATTGCTCCTCATTAATCAATCCATTTTTCAAATTGATAATTAAATTCGTTTTAGGTTTTACTTTTAATATATCTTTAAAAAATGTTTCATTATTATAATCAAGCACAGATTGTTGAAGGTATTTATAAAATACATCATTATTAATTGATTTTTGATTTAAAAAAGGTAATAATTGTTTTATTTCACTGGCAAAATATATTTGATTTTCATTTTCATAAAAATATAACGGCTTAATTGAAAAACGATCGCGGCTAACAATAATTTTCTGCTCTTTTAGGTCAATAATAATAAAAGCCCACATACCATTAAATTTGTAAAACCCTTTTGAACCATATTTTTGGTATATTTTCAAAATTACTTCTGTATCCGTTTTTGTTTTAAAAATTATGCCCTCAGATTGTAATTGAGTTCTTAGTTCAACATAATTAAAGATTTCACCATTAAAAATTATAATATAATCATTATCAATCATTGGCTGATTACCTTCAACTGACAAGTCTATAATAGATAATCTACGATGTCCTAGGAATATATTATAATTTTCACTATCAAATTGTTTATTCTCAGAATTAATAGTTAATAAGCCACATGCATCAGGTCCCCTATAATCTATAATATTAGTAGATTTTTTAAAAATATCGTAATCGTTAGTACTGAAACTAGACTTTAAATTAATGGCTGAAAATATTCCACACATAGATTTACTTATTTAGTTACAAATTCTAGTATATAAATCAATTAAAATAGCTTCTTCTTTTTCCCAGTTGTATTTTTCCTCAACTACTTTTCGTCCATTCTCACCCATTTTTTGAGCTATATCATTGTTATTCAACAAATAATTTATAGCTTGGCTAATATCATTTGTATTCAGTGGGTCCACACATATACCACAGTTATTTTCTTCTATTATATCTTTCCATAAGGGGAAATTTGAAGCTATAACTGGCAACCCAGCGGACATGTATTCAAACATCTTTATGGGTAGTGAATCCATAAAAGTTGTAATTGGATGTAATACGACCAATCCTATTTTAGTTGTTCTTAATATTTCTTTTGTTTTTTCTCTGTTTACAAAACCATAATATATAACCTTTTTCCATCCTTCTAGTGTAGTTACTGTTTCTTTATATTTAATATCGTCAAACAAACCAGCTAAATGTAATTTACACTCTATCAATTCAATTGCCTTAACAGTTTCATACAATCCTCGTACAGAGGTAATTGAACCTAAATAACATATCTCATTTTCCTTTTTATTCCACCTTTTTGTTTCATGAAATTCAGTTAATGATGGATAATTTTTTATATCAATAGTATTAATGTTAATTGCATAAAATCTATTTCTAATATACGGAGTAGAGGTAATTATTGCTGAAAATCTTTTGGCAGCATAATGTTCAAATAATTTAAAACAATTTGAAAGAATTAGTCTGAAATGTTTATTAATATAAGATTTATACAAAATATCTTTGGGAACATCTTCATGAACATCATAAATAACTTTTTTTCCCATACTTAATAATCGTAATCCAACAGGAATAAGTTCAGGGTCATGAAAGTGATATAAATCACAATTTAATTCTTTAGCAGTTTTCAAAATCAGTTTGGAAACACTAAACATCCTGGAAATTCTATTTCCTTCATGCTTCCCAACATCAACTATATCAATGTTATTAATTTTCTCCCTACCAAAACCATCAGATACAATTAAGTAAACAATAAAATTCTTGGATAGACTACAACACTCCTTATAAAAAATTCTTACATCGTTACGCGAATGAACTGATGTTAAATGACAAATGCGTTTCATTAAAAAAGTAATTATTTTTCTTTTAAAACTAAAATACTTAAAATAATCAATAAAAACATGCCACTTGAAAGAATTGATGTTAAAAAAGCACTACTTAAAATTTCTAAAATGAAAATGAAAATAACACCAAAATATCTTTTATCAATATTAATCGAATTAAAATATGCTAAAATAAGTGAAACTAAAAATCCCCAAACTACTCCACCAATTATTCCAAAATTCATATAGCCATCTGAAATAATTCCATTATTAGCATGATTGCCTTTATTAAAAAAAGTTTCGCCAATTATAATTGCAGGATCCGCAGAATATGGGTATTTAATAAAATGACTTAAAATACTATGTGATAAATACAATGGTTGATGTTCAAAAAATTGAAAATAATAATGATTTAGTAATGCTGGCAAAAAAAATATTCGCTGAACTACAATGCTTTCATATATTTTAGTCGAAAATACTAAATCTACTAATGGACAAATTAAAATTATCATTAAAATATAAGTAAGAATTTTTTTTGTTTTTATTTCATAGGTACTTCCTAACAAATAAAATATTACAATTATAAAAATTGAAAAAAAAACACTTTTATGTCCTGAAACCATAAAAATAAACAACATCATAAATAATCCTGTTAAAGCAAACAAATACTTTTTATGAGTAAATCCATAAATAATTGCTATAGGAGCAATTACCTTAATTATCCAAAAATAAAAATATGAAACCGGAAAAGTTAGATTTTTTGTAAAAATCGCTCTTGTAGAGTAGATGTCATGTAATAACAAAGTTTGTAAATTTATTGAATGAATATATTTAAAAAAAACGGGAATAAATAAAAGTAATGGTAGCACAAATAAAACAAGAAATGTACTAGTTTTATTTAAACTAATTTGGGGTAATTTAAAACGAATTGTTGAGACAAAACAAATGAATATTAAAAATATTCCTATAATACAAATAATGCTTCTTTCAACATTCATATATGAAAATAAAATCAAATTTGGAATAAAAGACCAAACAAAGACAATAACATATACCAGGTATATAAAGCGGCTTTTACTGTATATGTATGTTAATAGTAATAAAAATAAAAAAAACAATATTTTAGCCTCAATATATCTAAACCAATTAAAGTTTAGGGTAAAACCATAGTATTTAAAATTAGAAACTATATAGGTACAATATAATACTTCAAGTAAAATTGAAATTATTATTAATAAACCTGCAACAATTAAAATATTTCTATTTATTTTATAAATCATTAACCTTAAATCTTAACTTGATTGATAAGCATATTATTTCAAATAATAATTTCTTCGTTAATCATTTTATGGTTTTTTAAATAACCCATCACCGGCAGAGCCGGTGGCTTTAATATCAGAACCGTCTAAAAGAGGGAAGATGGATTACTCTCATCTTTAAGTTCTTCATTTTCTTGATATTTTACATACCGTCTAATCATATCGGAATCAAGTCCGACTGAACTGATAAAATATCCCCTCGCCCATAAATGGTGGTTTCTTTTTCAAATTAGGGCAACTTTTGAATAACTTAATGGCTAACTTCTCTTTTAATATCCCCATGTAATCTAAAATGGAAATCTTTGGGGGAATCGAACACACCAGATGGACATGATCCTCTTGAACGCTGAGTTCCTGAACCTCGACTTCTTTCCATTGGCTGATGACGTTGACGTCATGTTCATCTAGGTTTTTTAGCAAACCTGTCAAAATTCTATACCGGTATTTTGGTACAAATACGATGTAATACTCGCATTGGTAATACACATGCGATAATTGTCTATATTTACCCATGATGTAAATGTATTAGTTCATGGGGAAAGCTAATGGCATGGCCTAATTTACATTACCACCGTCAAAGACGGTGGTTTTTTACTAAAAAATAAATTCTGTAAACTTCCAATAATCCATTATTTATTTTATCGATTTTAGAAATTTGTTGTAATTTTTTTTTATTTCAATTAAAAAATTCAATTGAGTAACATTAAACATTACCCTTTGCAAATGAATATGTCATCCTCAAATTGATCAAATAAACAAAACTTCTCCCTATTGAAAAACAAATCAGCGTATACTTGATATCATGAAAAACTATATGTCCAATAACAATTGAAAATATTGTAAAGAATAGGAATTGTGATTGCCATAATAAAACAGATTTCATCTTATTTGCAATAAAAAACATTCCCCAAAAACATTCTGCAACAAAACTTATCATAATAGTTGGGCATAGTATTCGAGCATAAACTCCAGCCTCTCTCCACTTACTCCCAAAGAAAAAAGAGATAAAATCAGGTAGGATTAGAAATAAAATAAGAAATATAACTATTGATAATGCTAAAACAATCTTAAATGTCTTCATGTAAATTGAATGGCAGTTTCCTCTTGCCTTAAACTCTTCATTTGCTCGTTGTCTAAATACATCCCTTACTGTTAAACTAATCAGTGATGCCGGAACAGAAAGAATTAATCCTGTCATAGAGTAAAGGCCAACCTCTGTCTCTGAAAAAAAGGAAGCTATGAGTAAAATGGCAACTTGACCTGCAATTGTATTTAAAAATTGACCCGGTAATACATATTTTGGACAACTACTATTTTTTTGAGATAAAAAAAGCATTCGTTTCCAAGAGATCTTTTTAAATATCTTATAATCTATCCTAAATGCACTATAAACGCAAGAAACTGCCGATAAAAATCGACCTGTCAATTCTCCCAAAATTAAACCTCCCTGAAATACTCGTATTATCCCATAAAACAAATTAGAAATAGTTATTGAACTTGAATTAATTATCTTATTAATCGCCAAATTTGAAAATTTATTTTCTCTAACCACCCACTCATTGTAACATTGATAAATAGAAATTAAAAAAGAGAGTAGTGGGCATAAAAAAATCCAATTTCCTAATCGAGGTTGATTTAGTAACTTTATTAGAATATCGGAAAAGAAAAATAAGAATATAGTTGCAAGTACCGAAATAATGAAAGAAAGAAAAATTGAAATCCCAATAATATTAACTGCATCTCTTTTATTCTTTGCGATTAAAACAACTGTTTCATATTTACCTGTTGATATTACATTTATAATTGAAGTTATTGATCCAAGAATTGCTAGTAATCCAAATTCTTCTGGTAGAAAAAGGCGAGTTAAAATAGGAGAAACAATAACAGGTATTGCCTGAGCAATAACTGTCCCTAACGTAAGAATAATAGATTTGCGAATAAAATCATTTTTATTCGTAATATCTTTAATAATTAAACTTATATCGGAAAAGTACCTTTTAATCAATTATTTTATATTTTGTCAATATCATTTATTAATAATTTTCCATGTAATATGATTTTATTTTCAACACACAAACGGGAAAATATCAATAAAATTAAGAATATATATTAATATTTATCAATTAAATAAAAAAACACCAACCATTAATTACTAATTTTTTATTTCTTTAATTCAACCTTTTTAATAACCACATCATCATAATAATAGAAAAATCCATCGTTATTGCCCAAAGTAACACAAACATACAAAAGAGGCGAAACAGCTTTTCCGTAACCACTAATTTTTGTCCAAATATTGGGTGGTACTACTTTTTTAATTGATGAAGCTCCTCCTCCGATATCAATTGAAAACTCTTTCCATTCATTTGAATAAACCCATGCTTCGCAATAATATAATTGACCCTCTTCAAGTATTTTTTGCATAATCCCTGCAAAAACATTATTTGGAGCAGTTATTCTGGTGGAATAAGGTTTGCTATGAAAAATAAGACTATCCTTTGTTGCTAAAGTATTTTCTCTGATTTTATTCCATGATTTTGCTAATCCGTTTTCAAAAGTTGACATAGCATTATTCATAACTATGTTTTCACTTATAATTTTATGCATATTTTTTGTAGCACCATATAGTTCAAACATTTTATTTGAATAAATCAAAATATAATTACTTTTAGCGTATTCTTTAAAATAGGTATAATTAACTAAATCGAAATCATATACGGGAAATTCTTCATCTATCGGCCAATTAGGGTTTCGTGGATTTTTAATCGAAAATATTAAATAATCAGGTGGGGCTTCTTTTTCTATTTTTTCTTCAAATTCTTTATGTGGAACGTTCCATAAATCTGATAGGTAATATTTAAAGTTAGTTAAATAATAAAACATTTGATTTGCATTTATAGTTAAAACGGTTTGATTCTTTTTAGCAAGTTTATTAAAATTAACAATCAATGAATCTATTGCGTTAACTCTTTCAGGATGACTATATATACCCCATAATGCTTTTGTTTCAAATTTCGTTTTTAATTCATTACGCGGTCTTTCTCTATAAACATCAACTTTTTTTCTATCGTACAGTAAAAGTATAGAGAAGCCAATTAAGATGTAAATCACAGGCTTAAAATTTAAATTATTGTTTAATAAGTTAAATGAAAGTTTTTCAATAAATAAAAAAGATAAGGATATTGCTAAAATGCCACTACCCGAATAAAATATCATCTGTATTCCACTACTTGACCCAATGAATGAAAAAAGCATAAATAAATAAGAGCATAAAATTAATTCCACATGTCTATAATTTTTTGTATTGAACAAGTATAAAATTATTGAAGCAAAACTTAGTGCAATTGTCACGTAAATCCAATTCTGCGAATTTCCTTTTTCAGTGGCATAAATGAATAATAAATATCCTAATAGTATAAAAAAAATGTATTTTAAATATTTACTAATTGAAGCCTTAGAGATAATTGCAGGAATAAAAAATAAAAATATAAAAATTAAGGTATTCATAGACGTAAACCAAAGATTTTCTTTATAAATAGCAATTAATTGATTTTGAGTATGCCCTTGAATTTCAGATGTATTTGATAATAAATAAAATGTCTTTGCTATTGTATTAATATAAATATTAAAAGAAGAAGTAGCAATCAGAATAATAAGACCAATTATTAAGCCTATCAATATACCAAATGAAGAATATAATATCTGTTTTTTTAATATTTTGATTTCGTTATTTTGGTAATAACGCCAAATAAAAATAATAAATGGCAAAAATATAAAGCTTATAAAAAATAAACGTGTATATATTGTGAAACCTATGAGAATTCCTGATATAAATAATGCTTTAAAGTTTTTTAAATATTCATTCTTTAATAAGAAGAAAATTGAAAGCAAAATTAACAATACAGGTAAATTATTATAGTTTATAGTCTGGGCAGCACTACTTGTAATTAAAATAGTAACAATAAATACCATCCAAAAAGATTTTATTGGATTAAAATATTTTTTTAGAATGATAAATGAAACACAAGATGTTCCTGATGTTACTAATACAAATCCAAGTCGCGCCCACAGAACTGATGGTGCTCCGATAATAGAAAGCCATAATCCATTTATTAAATTACTACCCCAGATTAAATCCATATTCTCATGCCACATACCATGTAGCATAAACCACGATTTAGAAAGAGTAAAACCCTCATCAGTTATATCTAAGCCCTGAGAAATCCAATAAAGGGAATATATGAGTACTAATACAAAAATTTGTAAAGATAAGTACGCTTGTTGTAGTTTTTTTCTGAAATGCAGTTGAGATGCTAATATTATAAAAAGAATAATCCATAATAAATAGCCGATATTATCAAGAATAAATTTAATCATGTTATTAACTTTTAAAATACTTAAATATATTTGAGACCATATAGTTAATTTGATCATTAGAAAGATCTATAAATAATGGAAGCCGAATTATTCTATCGCTATAAAATTTACTCCAATATAAATCTTTGTCATAGTAAACATGTTTATAAAATTCAGAATTATGCAATGGTAAATAATGAAAAACTGCATGTATATTATTTTTTTTTAAGAAAGCAATTAAAGAATTACGATCATCTAATGATCTACAAATTAAATAAAATAAATGTGCATTATTGGATGCATATTCATTAATATATGGTAATGTTATGTATTTATTATTTTGCAATTCGATTAGCTGAGAATAGTAATGCTTCCATATTTTAGTTCTTTTTTTTTGAATTAATTCAAGATTTTCTAGTTGAGCATATAAAAATGCCGCAATTATTTCTGATGGTAAAAATGAAGAGCCAATATCTACCCAACCATATTTATTTACCTCACCTCTAAAAAATTCAGCTCGATTAGTGCCTTTTTCCCAAATAATTTCAGCCCTTTTAAAAAATCGCTCATCATTAATCACAAGCATTCCGCCTTCTCCGCATTGAATATTTTTAGTCTCATGGAACGAAAAACAACCTAGGTGTCCTATCCCTCCTAGCGGTTTCCCTTTATAATATGAATCAATTGCTTGCGCAGCATCTTCAACAACTAATAGATTATACCGTTTTGCAATATCCATAATGACATCCATATTGCAAGCAACACCTGCATAATGAACAGGAACTATGACTTTCGTCCGTGAAGTAACCAGTGACTCAATTTTATTTTCATCAATACCTGGATGATCCTCTCTACTATCTGCAAAAACAACCTTAGCCCCACGTAACACAAATGCATTAGCTGTAGAAACAAATGTATACGAAGGCATTATAACCTCATCGCCAAGTTGAATATCACAAAGAATGGCAGCCATTTCTAGGGCATCCGTACAACTTGTGGTTAATAAACATTTTTTAAATCCATATTTTTGCGTAAAAAAATCATGACATTTTTTTGTAAATATCCCATTACCTGAAATATGACCATTTAGTATTGCTTGTTCAATATAACCTATTTCATTTCCTGATAAATAAGGTTTATTAAATTGAATCATCATTTAACGATAATTAAATTCTAACAAAAACTTTTTTAAATATATTAAGCCGCTAATCAAATGACTTAACCATACGAAGCATAACAAATAATCCTTAATATTATATTCACTTCTTTTAAATAAATCTTTTAAATAAAAAATGGTAGTAATTAAAAAAAGTAAATAATTAGTCATCGGAACCTGCCAAAAAAAATTCCAATGCCACATTCTAGGTCCATCTTCATATAAAACTGATGCAATTATTAACGCAGTCAAAAAAAGCAACCAAACATATAAAAACAGATATGATTCTTTTATTTTATTTCTATAAATAATTGTCACCAACAATGGGAAAGTAATTGAAGATAGTAAATCAATAACTATATTTTCTGAATAATGCCTCCATTCTCTAAAAAGTTCTATTCCAACGCTTCCTTTTTCATTATTATATAGAATTCCTCCATAATTATTAAGAATATAAATAAAATAATACTCAATTAAAAGAAATAAGCCAAGTATAAAAAGTATAATAATTCCTTTTAAAAAATATTTCGAAAATCGAAATTTTAAAAATAATATAATTGGATAAACAATTATAAAACAGATTACAAATGAAGGTTTTATTAAAACATTTAGAATAGAAAAAATTAGTATTAAAAATAACTTTTTATTTGAAGGTTTTTCTAAATATATGTATGAGTAATAAAATAGAAGTATGACAAAGGGCATAATAAATATTGTAGTCGAATTATGCCAAATATTTATACTTGCCTTGCCTAAGTAAAAATATCCATTTTTAAAGTCTAATGGAGTTATTATGGGATGTATTATTAATAACAAACTACATATCAACAGAATAATAATTAAATACTTGCTGTTTGAAGACATTTCTTCAAATCTTAATATTTTATTCATCATAATTACCGAAAAATAATATTTTAATGTAATGGCAATAGATAAAACTATTAATGAAACTGTAAAAAGAGATGTAATATTTCCATTAAATCCACTTATTATATATATAACTAGATAATATAAGAAATTAGCTGGAAGCGTATTATTCTCTATTGATGTTTTTATCATTTCAGAATGCGTGTGAATATCTGTACTAATATCATTTAAGCCAATAGATAGGAATACATAGAGAGAAAAAAGTTGTACAATGATTAATACAAAAAGAAAATTTAAACGATGTTGTAAATTCATGAATAAAATCTAGTTCGATAATTTTTTAATGGTAAAATACTATTTTTAGTTTCAGAAAATATGGCTTCAGTAATTTTTAATAGTCCATTACCGCAAATAACAATTGGATACTCTTTATCAAGTAGTATTACCTTGCCAATGTCGTTTATTTCTATTTTTAAATCTGAATACACTTCACTGTTAATAATAATAATCTCCTGATTTTTAATATAAGTTCTTGCTCCTAAGTATGGATACCCAACTGCATCTACAAAACGCTTAATATAAGAGCTACTTCTATTCCAATCAATAAAATAATCTTTATACTCACGCCAAATGCTATAAGATGCTGATTCTTCATCCTGTTTTATTCTTGGTAATTTTATATTCGCTATAATTAATTCTAAAATATGAATTATTATTGAGTTGTAAATCTCGCTAACTAGTTCAATTGCCTCATTAATTTTAATTGGATAATTAATACTAATCTTTTCTTGAAAAATAATATCTCCCTTATCGAATTCATTAGTAGCATAAAAAGCAGATACACCAATCTCTGTTTCAGCATTTAATAATTGATTAACCAACGGGCTAAATCCTCGATATTTTGGAAGTAAAGATTCATGAAAAACAATAAGTTTTGTTTTTTTGTATGGTATAATCTTATTCCAGGAGATTGCAAATGTGTATTCACTTTCATCAAAATCTGATTCTGTATTATTTTCTAAACAATACTTTAATTGATAGAAAGCACATAAATTAATTATTTCATTTGAATAATCATTTTCGCTATTTTTATCAATACCTATAATAACTCTATTAACTAGATAATGAAAATTTTTACTAATAATAGCTTTTAATACGGATAACCCTTTATAAGTTTTAAGGTATAAATCTATTTTATATTGCATTTATTATAAATTAAGTTTGTCAGAAATAATATACATTGGTCTTTGTTTTATTTTATCAAATATTTGTCCTATATATATACCAACTATTCCTATTACCGAAATAATAATTCCGGATAAAAACCATATCGAAATAATTAAACTTGTATATCCTGTTACAATTATATTCCCTTTAAAATATTGTAATAGATTATAAAAAGCAAATAGAATAGATGTAAATACAATTAAAAATCCAAATTTAATGACTAGTTTTAATGGTTTGTTTGAAAAAGCAATGATATTATTAAAAGCCAAATTCAATAAACTTTTAAAATTATATGATGATTTTCCATTGACCCTATAGCAATGTTCTACACATATTTCAATTTTTCTAAATCCGACCCAATGAACCATTGTAGGAAAATATCTGACATTATCTTCCATTCTAGAAATACTTTCAATAACTTTATATTTGTAAATTCCAAAATTGGCTATTGTTCTATCTTGCTTAGTATCTGTAAAATAACTTAGTGCTTTATAAAAAAGATATGACCAAAATCGCTTAAAAAAAGTGTCTTTTCTCTTTTCACGTCTTGCTAATACAATATCAAATCCTTCTTTCGCTTTATTATATAATTTAACAATTTCCTCCGGTTGATCCTGGAGATCACAATCCATTACAACCACCCATTCACCATTACAATGATCTAATCCTGCAGTTATAGCATAATGCTGACCAAAATTGCGGGAAAGGTTAATCCCTTTAACTCTTTTATCTTTATTTGCAAACTCCAAAATAGTATCCCAAGCACCATCAGGACTTGCATCATTTACCATAATTATTTCATAATCAGTATTTAAGGTTTCAAGTACCCCTGTAAGTCGAAAATACAATTCATACAAACTGGTTTTACAGCCATAAACTGGGGTTACAACAGAAAAGTATGGCATAGTTTTTTATTTAAATAATGTCCAACTTCATCTTTGGTAAAGCCGAAAATTCATTAATCTCGAAACCCTCTCTCAAACTATCATTCATAATACTCTTTATACCATTCTATAAACTTATCAATACCCTCTTGAACATTAGTTGAAGGCTTGTAGCCAGTAGTTTTTATTAGATCTTCGACATCTGCCCAAGTAGCAGGAACATCCCCTGCTTGAATTGGTAAAAAGTTTTTAATAGCCAACGTCCCAAGTGAATTCTCTATTGCCTTAATAAAATCCATAAGTTTAACTGGATTACTATTACCAATATTATAGATTTTGTATGGTGCAACTGATGATGAAGGATCAGGTACATTACCTGTCCATTCTGAGTTTGGCCTGGGAGGATTATCTATGACCCTTACAATTCCTTCAACAATATCATCAACATAAGTAAAATCTCGTTGCATGTTGCCATTATTGTAAACATTGATTGATTTACCCTCAAGAATTGCCTTTGTAAATAGAAACAGAGCCATGTCGGGTCTTCCCCAAGGACCATATACAGTAAAAAATCTCAAACCAGTTGTTGGCAATCCATATAGATAACTATATGTATGAGCCATAAGCTCATTGCTTTTTTTACTAGCGGCATAAAGACTAATAGGGTGATCTACGTTTTGATGGGTTGAAAAAGGCATAATTTCATTTAGCCCATAAACGCTTGAACTACTTGCATAAACTAAATGCTTAATTTCATTTTGCCTACAACCTTCAAGGATATTAATAAATCCAACTATATTACTATCGATGTATGTAAATGGGTTTTCAATACTATAACGAACACCTGCCTGTGCCGCTAAATTGCAAACTTTATTAAATTTTTCTTTTTGAAATAGTTCAAGTATAGATTCTCTATCTTCGAGTTTCAACTTGATAAACGTGTAATTATTGAATTTTGAACTTTGAACGAACTTTCCATACTCAATCTTGTCCCTGTTAATCCCCGTTTGGTCAAGACGTGAGTATTTTAGATTAACATCATAGTAATCGTTAATGCAATCCAATCCAACTAGCTCATCTCCCCTTTCAATAAGTCGTTTTGCAAGATGGAAACCAATAAAACCGGCAGTACCTGTGATTAGTATTTTCATTGATTTAGGAAAATTTAAGTTCGTAAACTTTTTTCATTCACTTATATATACAGCTTCGCTTAGTCAGCCACATTATGTACATGACCAAGATTGGTTCTTCGAAAACAACACTTAAAATGGTAGTGAACAAAACAACTTTTTAATAAAAAAGGGCTTGAAATTAGCCCTCGAAAAAGCAAATTTTATTACTTAAAGACTCCAATAGGTTAATTTAGATATCTTATTTCTAAATACCCCTTTAATGTCTATAAAAACACAATCTTTATTTGCATAATTTAAAAACCAAGTCTCATCTAAATTGAGATACTGCTGATGACTAACTGCAACTATAATAGCATCGTACTTACCTGATGGTTCACTTGCTAATTCAAATCCATACTCCTCTTTTACCTCGTGGGAATTGGCAAAGGCGTCTATAATATCTATATTATTAACACCAAAAGATTTAAGTTCTTTATAGATATCTACAACTTTTGAATTACGAATATCACTTACATTTTCCTTAAAAGTAATGCCCATTATTAGAACCCTTGAATCTTTAGGGTTTTTATCAGCAGCGATAATTTTCTTTACCGTTTGTTTTGCAACATAGCCTCCCATAGAGTCGTTAATAAAGCGACCTGCACTAATAATTTGTGGATGATATCCTAACTCTTTGGCTTTGTATACAAGATAGTATGGATCAACACCTATGCAATGACCACCAACTAAACCCGGAAAAAACTTCAGAAAATTCCATTTTGTACCAGCCGCCTCTAAAACATCATAGGTATTAATTCCTATCCGACTAAAGATTATGGATAATTCGTTCATAAACGCAATGTTGATATCGCGTTGGGTGTTTTCAATAATTTTAGCGGCTTCAGCAACTTTAATTGAACTTGCTCTATGAATTCCTGCTTTAATTATAAGTTCATACGTTTTAGCTATCTCTTCTGCAGATTCTGGATCACAACCTGATGTGATTTTTTTGATAGTTGTTAAAGTGTGCTCCTTATCACCCGGATTAATCCGTTCAGGCGAAAAACCAACTTTAAAATCAATAATATACTTTAGACCTGATAATTTTTCCAATAGTGGTACACAATCATCCTCGGTACAACCCGGGTAAACAGTTGATTCATAAACCACATAATCGCCTTTCTTTAATACCTTACCAACGGTTTCAGTTGCTGCAAGAAGAGGTTTTAAATCTGGTAAATTATGTTCATCAATTGGTGTAGGAACTGCAACCACGTAAAATTTTGCTTCCTTAATCTCCTCTAATCTATGAGTATACTGAATATCACATCCCTTGAAAGCATCTGATTCAAGTTCGCGACTAGGATCAATACCCTTTTTCATCAATTCCACTCTATCAGGTTTAATATCAAAACCTATAACAGATAGTTTTCGAGCAAATTCAAGTGCTATTGGGAGTCCAACATACCCCAAACCGATTACAGCAAGTTTCTCTTTCTTACTCAATAATTCATTGTACATATTAGTAACTTCTAAAGATTATTATTACAAAATGGATGATAATCACCTTTCAATCCAAGTATTTGAGCATTTCTGATTGTGTAAACAGTTTGAATTGATTGCCTAGCCTCTTCAAGACCAAATCCCATTCCTTCAATAATTTTTCTATAGGTATCAGTATGAAGATCTGTAAAACCTTCACTGAATTCAATTTCTTTTCCTTCAATTGCTATTGACCTAAAGGTTCTTTGACCTTTAGCTTTTATCTCGGAGGGGATATCATTATAATCAACGCTAAGGAACCATCGTACACGGGCGTTTTTGAGTTCCAAAAAACCAGCAGTTTTGTTTGGTTCTGAAATATGGACTAAGCTATCCTTAACATCACCAAAAATCCAGGTAAGCATATCAAAGAAGTGAACTCCAATATTTGTTGCTACCCCACCTGATTTTTGTATATCTCCTTTCCAACTTATTCCATACCAACGACCTCTACTCGTAATGTAAGTTAAATCAATATCATACACTTTATCTTTTGGTCCTTCTTCAATTTTCTTTTTTAATTCAATAATTGCAGGATGTAAACGCAACTGGAGAACGGTGTATACCTTTTTCCCGGTCTCTCTTTCTATTTCTTGTAGAGCATCTATATTCCAAGGATTAAGAACAATAGGTTTTTCACATATTGCATCTGCACCTTGACGAAGAGCAAAACGAATATGTGAATCATGAAGATAGTTTGGCGTACAAATACTTACATAATCGATTTTTGTTCCTTGTCTTTTTAACTTATCGATATGGCGATCGAAACGTTCGAATTCTACAAAAAAATCAGCATTTGGAAAATTACTATCCATAATTCCAACACAATCGTGTTTATCTAATGCCGCTAATAAATTATTACCAGTATCTTTAATTGCTTTTAAGTGGCGAGGAGCAATAAACCCAGCAACACCAATCAGACCGAAATTATACATTATGTTTAAATTTTGATTATAAAAGTAATTAGTAAAAGGTATATAAAATATGATTTTTATCAAACTTTCGATACATAACCATCAAGAAGTTTATATTTTCCACCGCTTTCAGAGCAGATTGCTAAACCATCTGGGTTAAATTCAAGTCGTTGTCCAAATTCGCTCATCCAGCCAACCTGACGAGATGGATTGCCAACAACCAAAGCGTATGGTTTAACATCTTTTATAACAACAGCCCCTGCACCTATAAAACAAAATTCTCCTAAAGTTACACCACATACAATAGTGGCATTAGCGCCAATGGAAACACCATATTTAACATGTGTTTTCATATATTCGCTTTTCCTGTTTACCGCACTTCGAGGGTTAATTACATTGGTAAAAACCATAGAGGGACCAAGAAATACATCATCCTCACAAATAACACCCGTATATATTGATACATTATTTTGAACTTTAACATTTTTACCCAAAATAACACCAGGAGATACAACAACATTCTGCCCAATATTACAATTATCTCCAATTTCACAATTTGACATTATATGACTGAAGTGCCATATTTTTGTGCCTTTTCCAATTTTACAATTATCGTCAATAACGGCAGTTCCATGTGCAAAGTAATCAATCGCCATAGTAAACTAGTCTAGAAAATTAATGATTGTATCACATATATACTTCTGAATATCTTCTGTAAGTTCAGTATGCATCGGTATTGAAAAAACAGATTCACATAGTAAATCGGTATTGGGAAAAAGTTTGTTGGTAGCCTTATTCTGATATGTTTCGAAAGCTTTTTGGTTATGAAGTGGAACAGGATAGTAAACCATTGAGGGAATACCTTTATCAGATAAGTGTTTTATCAGCTCTTTCCTATCTCCTTTTATCAATCGTAAAGTATATTGATGAAAGATATGATCAGACCATGATATCCGTCCAGGAATTTTAATACTTCGACAATCATCTAAAAATCTATCGTAAATACTCGCAGCAATAGTTCGATTGGTATTAAAATCATTTAGATACTTCAATTTAACCCGTAGGATTGCAGCCTGAATAGTGTCAAGCCTTGAATTTACTCCTATTTTATCGTGATAGTAACGGACTTTCATTCCATGGTTAGAGATAGATTTAATCTCCTCTGCTAAAGCATCATCATTTGTGAAAAGAGCACCACCATCACCAAAACAGCCCAAATTTTTAGAAGGGAAAAAAGAGGTAGTACCAATATCTCCAATTGTTCCAGCCTTTTTGATATTCCCGTTTTTAAATTTATAGTTAGCACCAGTGGCCTGAGCAGTATCCTCAATAACAAATATATTATGTTTTAGGGCTATTGATTGAATCTCCTCCATATTGGCACATTGACCAAAT
The DNA here is from genome assembly GCA_013141385.1 of Bacteroidales bacterium. Lineage (NCBI taxonomy): Bacteria > Pseudomonadati > Bacteroidota > Bacteroidia > Bacteroidales > Bacteroidales bacterium. The sequence continues at coordinate 27,996 of JABFRB010000008.1, forward strand.
AGATGGACAGGTATAATTGCCTTTGTTTTGGGAGTTATTGCATTTTCTAATTTCTTTGGATCTATTGTAAAATTATCTTTATCAACATCAACAATAACAGGTACCATTCCAAGAAGAGCAATTACCTCAACAGTTGCAATAAATGTAAAATCAGGTGTAATTACCTCATCTCCTGGCTTTAAACCTAACGCCATTAATGCAATTTGAAGAGCATCTGTACCATTAGCACACCCAATTACATGTTTAACTCCAAGATAACTAGCTAACTCATCTTGAAAAAGACTTACCTCTTTGCCCTTTATAAATGCTGTACTATCAATTACCTCTTGTATAGAAGCATCGATCTCTTTTTTAATTTTAAGATATTGACCTTTTAGGTCACACATTTGAATTGAATGGTTCATTACGTTATCTAAATCAAGGTTTAATGTTTACACGCAACCAATAAACTGTTAACTTTAATCTTATAACTTTTACTTAGCATAACTTATAGCTCTTGTTTCGCGGATAACCGTAATTTTAACCTGTCCTGGATAGGTCATTTCATCCTGAATTTTTTTAGCTATATCAAAAGATAGTTTTGCAGCATCCTCATCGCTAATTTTTTCGCTACCAACAATCACACGAAGTTCTCTACCAGCCTGAATAGCAAAGGTCTTAAGAACTCCTGGATATGAGAAAGCCATATCCTCCATCTCTTTCAATCGTTTTATGTAAGATTCGACTACCTCACGACGAGCACCTGGGCGAGCACCTGAAATAGCATCACATACCTGAACAATTGGTGCAATCAAGGTAGTCATCTCTGTTTCATCGTGGTGAGAGCCAATTGCGTTGCAAACATCTGGTTTTTCTTTGTACTTCTCTGCTAATTTCATGCCAAGAATTGCATGTGGTAATTCTGGTTCATCATCAGGAACTTTACCAATATCGTGTAATAGTCCAGCTCTTTTAGCAGTTTTAGCATTAAGACCAAGTTCAGTTGCCATAATAGCACAAAGATTTGCTACTTCACGGGAGTGCTGCAAAAGGTTTTGACCGTATGATGAACGATATTTCATTTTTCCAACCAAACGAATAAGTTCAGGGTGCAAACCATGAATACCTAGATCAATAGATGTACGTTTACCAACTTCAATAATCTCCTCTTCGATTTGCTTTTGTACTTTCTGAACTACCTCCTCAATTCGAGCAGGGTGAATTCGCCCATCGGTTACCAATTGGTGAAGAGCTAAACGAGCTATTTCTCTACGAACTGGATCAAAAGCTGAAAGAATAATTGCTTCGGGTGTATCATCAACAATAATTTCAACTCCCGTTGCTGCTTCCAGTGCTCTAATATTTCTTCCCTCACGACCAATAATACGTCCCTTTATTTCATCTGAATCTATGTGGAAAACTGTAACTGAGTTTTCAATTGCAGTTTCAGTTGAAACGCGTTGAATAGTTTGAACAATAATTCTTTTAGCCTCTTTTGTTGCTGTCATTTTTGCTTCATCCATAATTTCATTTATAGATGACATTGCAGCTGTTCTGGCTTCAGCTTTTAATGAATCAATAAGCTGATTTTTTGCTTCATCGGCAGAAAGGCCCGAGAGGGATTCAAGTTTTTCAACGTGCATTTTATGCATTTTATCAAGCTCTTCTCCTCTCTTTTCAACGAGTTCTAACTGAGAAGTTAGGTTTTCCCTAATAACATCTGACTCCCTCTGCTTACGCTGTAACTCCTCGAACTTTTGTGCTGTCGCTGTTTCACGTTGTTTAAACTTATTTTCAGCAAGAGCCATTTTAGAATTTTTATCAGCAATAACTCTATCGTGCTCAGTTTTAAGTTGGAGAAATCTCTCTTTTGCTTGAAGAATTTTTTCCTTTTTAATAACCTCTGCCTCAGATTCAGCATCCTGAATAATTGTTTTTTTTCTACGAGCTAACACCATGTTCCATAGGAAATATGATAAAACCAGTCCTACTACAAGTGTTAATGCAGATATGATTATGTACTCCATAGTTTAGTTTTTTGTTGATATATGTTGATGTATAATATATAAAAAATGCCCGCATTAATTTCCTTAAGTTTTATGAAACCCCAATTTGACATGGGTGGAGAGGCCGCTGACTTCAGACTTCCAACGTTCCAACTAAATGGAATCCCGACTAGCGGTACTAGGCCTGTCTTAGGTTAGCATAAGTCCAACTCCAATTTTTGTAATGTTGAGTTTCGCAAAAATGTTAAGGAAATAATGCGGGCAATGCTATTTTAAAGAACTTATATTACTCTTTTCAAGATATTCACCAAGCCATTCATCCAATTCCGTTAATTCATCTAAAACTGGCGACACATCAAATTTTGTCTCGCTTTCAATTAACTTTATCACAAATTGTAAGGCTGCCATCGCTAAAAAATCCTGCAAGTCCTTATCGTTGTATCTTTGCTTATACTGCAGGACTTTCTCATTTATCATCTTCGCTGCCTTACGAATCTTCTCCTCGTCATTCCTGTCAATCTTTAGAGGATAATACCTATCAGCAACATTAACACGTATAGAAAGTTTATCCTCCATATAAGCAATCTTGGTCTATCTGTTTAGAAGAGCAATGCACTTGTCAATTTCCCGCACAATCCTATTCACTTTAATCTTTGCATCGTGCACCTCTTGATTTGATGCTTGAAGTGACTTTGCAAATTTCAATCGATCATGATGTTCTTTAAGCTCAATAAAAGTTTGTTCTTTTTCATTTAACAATCTTTTAAGCTCAATATTCTGATTCAGAAGCAACTCATTTTCATGCTTTTCTTTATCTAGAGCAGAAACAAGTAACTGAATCTTTTGTTTTATCCTAACGCCAATATTATCCTGTTGAACACTCATTACCTAATTAAAGTTGTACAAAAATAAGATTGCTTTGACAAAAAACAAAAATATTAAACCTTTATTTGGGTTGGGTAGTCGAAAAAAGTTAGTTTTACAACTCTCAAATAATGCACTAGTATGATTCACAAATCTTTCTTAATCTTTTTGTTAATAACAATATCGTCAAAATTTTCATCCGCTCAGACCGATACAAGCAAATTAAAAAATATAATGCCTATTACAGGGATTTTAGGAATTACAGGTTCATTTGGCGAAATCAGGACAGATCATTTTCATTCCGGAGTTGACTTAAGAACTGATAATAAGATTGGTAAAGAATTAAGAGCCACAAATAATGGATTTATTTCAAGGATTAATATAAGTCCTGTAGGGTTTGGAAAAGCAGTTTTTGTTGATCATCCAAATGGACTAACAACAGTTTATGCCCATTTGGATAGATATTCCGATCAGATTAATAATTATGCTAAAAAAATTCAATATCAACTCAAATTGTTTAAAATTGACGCTTTCCCGAAACCAACTGATATTCCAATAAAAAAAGGAGATTTACTTGGTTATAGCGGAAATTCTGGTAGTTCAGGTGGGCCACATTTACATTACGAAGTGCGCACATCTACTGATCAAAGGCCAATAAACCCTATTCCTAATTTTTTAAATGTTATTGATAGTATCTCTCCCATTATAAAATCTTTACATATTTATAGACTTGATAGTTCGAGCTATGCTAATGGTTATTCCAGAAAAATTGATATTATAGTTTTTAAGAACCGAAATGAATACTTAATTAACAGCAAAATAAATGCTTCTGGGAAGATTGGAATAGGAATAGACGCTATGGATAGGATTAATTCTCTTAGCACGCAGTGTGGCTTTAAAAGCATAAAACTTACGGTTAACAACAGTATAATTTACAATCTAACACTTGATAAGTTTTCGTTCGCCGAATCCCGATATGTAAACAGCATTATAGATTACGCAACAAGAATAACCTCTGGTAAAGAAATTGTTAGGTTATTTGTTGATCCCTGTAATTTCTTTTCAGGTCTACATAATATTTACAACAAAGGGATTATTACTGTTAAACCAGATAGCATTTATAAAATTGTTATTCAGGTGGCTGATGCAAGCAATAATACATCCAAACTTTCCTTTACCATTAATGGTATTAATCCCCCAGCAAAACCAGAAACAACAGGAATAAAAAAGGGAAATACTCTTCTTCTTTCATGTATGATGGACAACACGATAATTAATGATACGTTTGTACTACAAATACCGAAATATTCATTTTACAATAATCTCTACTTTACTCACCAATGTTTTGAATCACCAAAATATACTTATTCCTCTTTAATCAGGCTACAAAACATAAGAACACCCTTACATCAGAAAATTAAACTTGAAATTAAATCGAAAAATATACCAGCAAAATACCATAGTAAAGCACTTTTTGCAACATTTGACGCAAGTCAAAAGATCGTTTCAGCGGATGGCGAATGGAAAAATGGCTCTGTTAGTGGTACTATAAACAAATTGGGAGATTACTTTATTACTCTTGATACAATTGCACCAGAAATACTCCCTGTAAACATCAGGTCAAATATGGTTTCCTCTCTTGGTATACAAGCTTTGGTTAAGGATGATTTTTCGGGAATAAAGGAAATAAACGGATATATAGATGGTAGTTGGGTGCTTTTTGACTTTGATCAGAAGAATAATTTAATATTTTATCAATTTGATGAGGAACGATTGGTGAAAAATAAAAACCATCATCTGGAAATTGTTGTAAAGGATGGTAAGGATAACGAAAATCGTTATAGTTACGATTTCTTTTGGTAATTGTACTCCATAATCTGGATTACAAACCTCTTCTTGTGTATTTATTAAATTGTCTTTTAGTTATATCTTTGATACGGAATATAATAAACCATTTACCTAACTAAAAATGAGAAAGATAATAGCATTAACAACATTTATTTTTATGGTAATTATACCTTTTCAAGTGGGTTCTATTAACTATAAAAACAAGGAGATATCCTTAATATCTTTCAACATTACCATTCACCCCGATATAAAAAAGTTTTTAGACCAGTTTGAAGGCTCTTTTCCTGTTATAAAAAATAGCAATGCAGATAAAATAGTTGCAAAAATCAAAGAGCAAACATGGAGTTCATTAGTGGATAAACTACAAAGTGATATTGGAATGATTATTCTTCCAATCAGCACATTTGGTAAAGATATTAGCTACGATGCATATGGATTTCCTGATATAACTATTAGTAAAGCTCAAAGAAAAGGATTCTCAAAGTTTTACATGAAAATTGATTTAAGAATCGAACCTGAATCCGTTCAATTCACAAATAGCTACAAATCAAAATACGACACAACCCAACATTTATTGATGAAAAAAGGTGATATTAAACCAATGGTAACAATAACCCTAACAACTTATCCCAAAAATGGCATAATTCCTTTAGGTAAATATACGGGGATAACCATTTCATCAAATGCTTGGTCTGCCAGCGATACATCTTTTCTTGAGGGTTTAATTAATGCCAATACCAAGAATGATCTTACAACCCTAATGGGCTTAATCAACGAAGCTATAAACGATTTATCCTTAAATATACTTTCATAATAAATGCTAAAGTCTCTTAGCAACAATAAGCATTCATTCAAGGTAATTGGTTTGATGTCTGGTACATCGCTTGATGGTTTGGATATTTGCTTTTGCATCATAAACAGTAAAGCCAATAAGTGGAACTATAAAATAGTAAAAACCTGTACTATTCATTATAGTGATGAAATGAAGAAAAAACTATCTTCCGCTTTCAATATGTCAGGAATTGAATTAACGAAGATAGATTACGATTACGGGAAATGGATTGGAACTCAAGTCAGGGAATTTTTAAGTGATTGTGAATTAAGACCAGATTTTATTGCCTCACATGGGCATACTGTATTTCACAAACCCTCGGAAGGGTATACACTTCAGATTGGCAAAGGATCCGCAATAGCTGCTGAATCAGGTATTCCATGTATATGTGACTTTCGAACTTCGGATGTATGCAACTCAGGACAAGGTGCTCCTCTTGTTCCAATTGGCGATAGGTTGCTCTTTTCCGAATATGATATTTGCTTAAATCTCGGAGGTTTCGCAAACCTTAGCTATGAAAAAAATAATGAAAGATTTGCTTTTGATATTGGACCTTGCAACATTATACTAAATTACCTCGTCCAAAAAGATGGACTTGATTTTGATAAAGATGGAGAATTAGGTAAAAAAGGATTTATTGATTCAAAACTATTAAATGAATTGAATTCATTAGCGTTTTATCAAGGTCAATCACCAAAATCCTTAGGTCGGGAATGGGTTGAAGAAGTTGTTTTACCTATAATTGAAATATCATCAATTTCACTAAATGATAAGTTAAGAACTTTATATGAACATATTACAGATCAGATTTGTGCCAAAACAAATTCAATTATTGGGGAAAGAATTTTAGTCACAGGAGGTGGAGCTCATAATAGTCTTTTAATCCATTTGCTTCGAAGCAAGTCAAACCAATCAATTGTTCTACCAAACAAACAAACAATTGATTTCAAAGAAGCTTTGATTTTCGCGTTGTTAGGGGTTCTTTACTTACAAAAAACACCAGGGGCATTAAGTTCTGTAACCGGAGCAAAACACAACTCTATTTCAGGATGCCTCTATTATTAGAAAAAATGTGGATAATGAATGAAAATGAACAAAATACAATTAGTACCAAATATCAACCAAAACATATTTTTATATTTTTGTCATCACTGAAAATTAAATAATCAATTTATGAGAAAACCACTTCTTTTTAGAATTTTAGCATTATCAATAGCTCTTGTTACACTAAATTCTACAAGTAATGCTTGTACTAACTATTTAGTAACAAAAGGTGCATCCGTTGACGGATCAACCTTTCTAACCTACGCAGCCGATTCACACGTTCTATTTGGAGAACTTTATTTTCGACCTGCGAAAGATTATCCCGCTGGAGCTTTAGTGAAAATCAAAGAGTGGGATACCGGAAAAATTCTAGGTGAAATACCTCAGGTTAGCCATACATACTCAGTTGTTGGAAATATGAATGAATATCAGGTTTCGATTGGAGAAACAACATTCGGTGGCCGTGAGGAACTTATAGATTCAACTGCTCTTGTAGATTACGGAACCTTAATTTATACTGCCTTGCAAAGAGCTAAAACAGCTCGTGAAGCAATTAAGGTAATGGCTGAACTCGTAGCAACTTACGGTTACTATAGCAGTGGGGAATCATTTTCAGTAGTAGACCCAAATGAAGCATGGATTTTTGAGATGATTAGCAAAGGAATAGATATGCAGGTTGATAAAAAAACAAAAAAATCATACAATGCTAATAAAGGTGCTGTTTGGGTAGCTGTTAGAATACCCGACGGATGTGTTTCGGGCCATGCAAACCATCCTCGCATTACAACCTTCCCACAAGAGAATCTAAAGAATTCAATTAGTTCAAAAAATCTTGATAAAATCTTTATTCCAGAGGTTGAATTTGTTTACGTATATGATGTAATTGATTTTGCTCGAAAGAAAAAATATTTCAATGGTAAAAATGAAGAATTCAGTTTTTCAGACACCTACGCTCCACTAGATTTTGGTGGTGCACGTTTCTGCGAAGCAAGGGTTTGGTCGTTCTTTAAAGAGGTTAACAAATCGATGTGGGAGTATTTTGACTATGCAAAAGGTATTAATCTAACCAAAAGAATGCCCCTTTATATTAAGCCTGATCGAAAAATCTCTGTTCATGACATGATGAATTTTATGCGTGATCATCTTGAAGGTACAGAACTCGACATGAGTAAAGATCCTGGTGCTGGCCCTCATAGCCTCCCTTATCGTTGGCGTCCAATGACTTGGAAGTACGAAGGTAAAAACTATATACATGAACGTACAACTGCTACTCAACAAACTGGTTTCTCTTTTGTATCTCAAATGCGTAACTGGTTACCAAATCCCATTGGAGGTATTCATTGGTTTGGCGTAGATGATGCTGCATCAACCGTTTATTTCCCAGCATATTGTGGCATAATCTCAGTTCCTGAAGCCTATGCTGAAGGTAAGGGTGATATGCTCACCTATTGCAACGATTGTGCATTCTGGACTTTTAATAAAGTTACAAACTTTGCTTATTTACGATATGATTTGATGCATGCAGAGGTAGTTAAGGTACAGACTGAACTTGAAACTCGTTTCATTTCAAACACTCAACTTATTGATAGTACTGCCAAAGAACTTTACCAAACTGAACCAAAGAAAGCCATTCAATATTTAACGGATTACTCTGCTAACATGGGCAACTATGTTGTTAACCGTTGGGAGAAACTTTTTCAGTTCCTTTTAATTAAATTTATGGATGGAAACGTAAAGCAAGAAGAGAATGGAATATTTAAATACAATGAATATAATCTTTGCCCTGCTGATGTTGGACATCCAGGTATGCCAGATGCATGGAAGAAGATCATTATTGATGCCACTGGTGATAAACTATTGGTGCCAGAAATAAAAAAATAGAAAACATAAAATATTTATTCCTAAGAGGTTGTAGAGAATACTTTACAACCTTTTTACTTAATAGATTTTTTTATAGAATAGTGCTGTGGTATTCATTTTTTTTCATACTTTTGCGACCTAATTTCGTGCGCATTCCCTAACATGGACATAGGAGCCTGTAATATTGCGTATAAGTGGATCAAACAATAAAACAAAAAACGATGGACTTAATTAAAGTTGCCGAAAGTTCTTTTGCAGAAGCAATCAAAGAACACCCAGATTTCAAAAGTGGTGATACTATCACTGTTCACTATAAGATTATTGAGGGTAGCAAGGAGAGAATCCAGAACTACAGAGGTGTAGTTATTCAACGTAAAGGTAGTGGTGCAACTGAAACATTTACAGTTCGCAAAGTATCTGGCGGTATCGGTGTTGAAAGGATTTTTCCTGTAAACTCACCATTTATCGATAAAATTGAGATTAATAAAAAGGGTAAAGTACGTCGTGCTAGAATTTACTACCTACGCGACCTAACTGGTAAGAAAGCTCGTATTAAAGAGAAAAAACAAAAGGTTGAAGCCTAGATATAACATAAAATCCTCCGAAAAATCGGGGGATTTTTTTATTTAATACTTGACAAATTCAAAAAGATGTCTACCTTTGCACCCGCATTAAGGCTCCGTAGCATAACTGAATAGTGCATCTGACTACGGATCAGAAGGTTGGGGGTTTGAATCCCTCCGGAGTCACAGGAAAGGTCAATCCAAAAGGTTGACCTTTTTCTTTTTTAAATTTGAAGCCTAATAAGATATCTTTACAATCTCTTATCTTTTCAAAGTTATCTTTTATGAAAAAAATAATAATTATTGTGTTTGCAATTATTGCTTCAATTAAAGTAATTGGTCAAAATCCAATTGTTCAAATCTCAACTGAACTTGGTGACATTGATGTTGAAGTATATCTTAATAAAGCACCCATCACTGCAACAAACTTTCTTGCATACGTTGATGCTGATAAGTATAATAATCAGGCTTGTTTTTACAGAGTAGTTCGTCTAGACAATCAACCTGATAAAGTCTTTAAAATTGAAGTGATTCAGGGTGGATTCCAAGAAGATTCTATAATTGAAAAGAATCAATATACTCCAATTAAACATGAAACAACCAAAGAAACAGGGATACTGCATAAGGATGGAGTGATTTCGATGGCCAGAATGGAGCCAGGATCGGCATCATCGGAATTCTTTATATGTATTGGAGATCAACCCGAGTTAGATTATAATGGCAAAAGAAATCCTGATGGACAAGGCTTTGCTGCATTTGGTAAAATAATCAGAGGAATGGAGGTTGTACGTAAAATCCAACTCCTAAAGGATAATGACCAATACCTTATGAATCCTGTAAAAATAGTAAGCGTTAAAAGGATTAGGCAATAATCCCCTAGCTATAACTTAATTGTAACAATTAGCATTTCGTAAACTGCCTTCTTCCTATTCAGTAAGAATTTTAAAGTTTCCTTATCACTGAAATTATTTCTGTCGGCAATAAGCGGTTTTATCGAAAAGGGAAATATTATAAGTGCTAACATGCTAATATAGAATTGTTCAGAATCAATGGATTTTATTCTACCCATTTCGGCTTCACGTTTCAACTGTGCAACAAAATGCTCTGAATTATACAAATTCATTATTACACGCATTTTGGTTATTTTATCGTTGTTTCTGTGGATAATAGATAGTACAAAAGACACTAATAATGGATCTTCAATAAGTAAATCGATGTATTTATACACATAATCTCTTATCTTGACCTCAATTGGTTTATCGGAATCGAGAATTTGGCGAAGAATTATCGCTTTATCCTCTATTAGCATTTCAAATATTGTCTCTAAAAGCTTTTCTTTACTGCGAAAATAGTAATTCATCAATGAGAGGTTAATGCCTGCTTTTGTTGCAATCTCCCTAACTCCAACTCTATCAACCCCCTTAACAAGAAATAGCTCTTTGGCCGTTTCAATTAACTTATCACGTGTTGAATTTCCTATTGATGCATCCATAATTATATTTTTCTATAACAATGCAAAAATATTAATAATTAACTTTAAATCTCCCAATTTAAAACAATCGTTTATTCTATAATATTAAAAAAAAGCAGATAATATCTCTAAATGGGAAACCTAACGCTAAATGAAGTTTTTAAACCCTGAATCGATTTTACACCAATTGTACCGCCCAATAAATGAATCAAATGTTGTGAAAGGCTAAGACCTATACCAGAACCATCCTTTTTTGTTGAAAAGAATGGAATAAAGACTTTTTCAAGATTCTCGGAAGAAATTCCCTTACCATTATCTGTAATTACAATGGCTATACTATTCTCAACAAGCAAAGAGTCTATGGTAATCTCAGGTTTAAAGGTATTATCTAAAGCCTCTATAGAATTCTTTATCATGTTAATTAAAACCTGCTCCAACATTACCCTATCAACTAGAATGGTCTCGATATCTGGGGAGATATAAACTGAAAGTTTAATTCCCTTTTCATCAATCTCAGCTCGATAGAGGGAAATTATATTTCTAAGTAGATTTTCAACCTGAACTGCTTCGATTTTGGGTTCTGGTAACCGGGTTAAACTTCGGAAATCGTTTACAAATCGCATAAGAGCTCTACTCCTAATCTCAATTGCTTCGTATCCAAGAATCAAATCCTCGGCATCCTGTTTACTAATATCATTTAGCTCCTTTACATTTCCCGATTCATCCTTTAGATTCTCATTCATCGATTCGCTGAGAGATAGAATTGGAGTAACGGAGTTCATAATCTCATGAGTTAAAATTCTTATCAACTTCTTATGTGAATCTAACTCATGTTCTTGTAGGGTAGAATGAAGATTATGTAATGCAACCAATTTGTATCTACTGTCGAGCAATCTTATTTCATTACAAGAAATTGAGTACTTAAAGAATTCACCATCCTTAAATACAGAGATCAGTTTCTCTTCGCCAGTTTTAAGCAATTCAATCTCATTGCTGAGATTTTTATCAATTCTATTCAGAGATGATATATGGACAATTTCATTAAGTCCACATAGCTTTTTTATCGACTTATTCGATAAACTAACCTTTCCATCGGCATCAAAGCAAATAATACCATAATTCAGTTGATTAACTATTAAATTAAGAAACTGGTAGTGCATCTCCTTTTCGATTCTTATATCTCGATACGATTGCACCAGCTGGGTTAAAATTCTGGCTTGACCACGGAAAACTTTTCCCTCTTCAACAGGGTTAAACTTAAGGCTGAAATCACGCTCTTTAAGCGATTCAAGCATTTGATTTATTTGACGATGACCTTTTTCTATAAAATGAATAAGCTCTATGATTAATGCTATAACCAGAAGCAAAAGTTCACCAACAGTAAAATAGTAATAAGGTCTAGTTATAAAATAGATAATTAAAACTATTACCGTGGTAATTAGCAACAATCTTAATATAATCTTTAATCGAAACGACTTATACCGATTCGCTTTCATATATATCGTTTTAGTTCACTCCGTTCCTAAAACGATAATGAAAGTCGATCGGCATAATATCAAATTTCTTAGATCGATCTTTTCTCATGTGTAAAAACAATTTTATATTAAATACCATATTTTGTCATTTTACGATAAAGTGTAGTTCTTCCCATTCCTAACTCCAGCGCAGCAGTACTGATATTCCCATTATTTACTTTTAATGCCTTAATGATTGTCTGCTTTTCGACCTCATCGATATGGAGGCTAGTATCTCTCTGCTGAAGCATTGATGGGTTTTGATGAGCGAAGAGGATTGAATCGGGTTCAATCGTAGTTCCATCGGTCATTATAACTGCACGTTCAATAGAATGTGCTAATTCCCTAACATTCCCAGGCCAACTATATGTATGTATAAGGCGTTGAACTGCCTTTGATAGTTTTATGTTCCGTTTACCATATTTTCTACCATAAATATCGAGGTAATGATTTGTAAGAAGAAGAATATCATCTCCCCTTTCCCTCAGTGGAGGTATTGTTATCTCAATAGTATTTATTCTATAGTAAAGATCCTGTCTAAACTTTCCCTCATTAATCAGCTGGTTAATTGAGGCATTTGTGGCGGATACTAAACGTATATCAATATTTTTACTTGCCACTGAACCTAATCGTGAAACTTGTTTTGTTTGAAGAACTCCAAGCAGTTTTGCTTGTAATGTTAACGGGATATTTGCAATCTCGTCAAGGAAAAGTGTACCTCCTGTTGCCATCTCAAACCGACCGGGTCTATTCTCACGAGCATCGGTGTAAGCCCCTTTAACGCAACCAAAAAGTTCGCTTTCGAAGAGCGTATCGGGTATTGCTCCCATATCAACAGAAACGAATAACTGTGATGCTCTATTTGAAATCCGATGAATTGCCCTTGCAACTAGCTCCTTTCCTGTACCATTTTCACCGAGAATTAACACATTGGCATCAGTTTTGGCAACCTTTTCAATGGCAGACATTACCTTCTTCATAGGTTCTGAATCCCCTATAATATTTATGTAAGGTGTATCGATATCATTTGCCAAAACCTTTCTACTTTGTCTAAGATCTGCCGATTCTCTTTTACTTTTGGAGAGATTATAGGCAGATAAAACCGTTGCCAGTAACTTTTTATTCTCCCATGGTTTAAGTACAAAATCAGTAGCACCTTGTTTCATCGCTTCTACGGCAATATTTACATCACCATATGCCGTAATCATAACTACAGAAATTGTAGGGTCAATTGAAATTATCTTATTAAGAAAATCCAGCCCCTCCCTTCCACTTGTGGAGCCAGGTGTAAAATTCATATCCAATAGGACTACATCGTAATTACCAGAGGTAATCTCTTTAATTGCATCATCACTTGGGGAAACGTAAAGTTTAATCTCCTCAAGATGCTTTGAAAGTGCTATCCTAAGCGATAAAAGGATTTCCTGATTATCATCAATTGCAAGAATTCGACCTGTTCTAGTTTCCATAATTTAAATATAGACTATCCAATAAAATAGAATCAGCCTGACTCTCATATTAATCCAGCCCTAATCATCCTTCACAAAGGTATCAAAATTGCAAGAATGTTCTGAAATGAAACACTTTTAAATTTGATAAATTTGGCTATTATATTAACCACATTGCTGTTAGATGATGCTTTAATGGATTTATTCTTTCACTTGATAAATTAAAATTATTTACATCACATTATTATTCCCATTTTTGTAAAAATATTTACAATGAAAAAGATTAATAATCCATTTACAAATATTGATGGCTACAATTGTTTTGGCTGTTCTCCCCATAATCATCTAGGATTAAAACTTGAATTTTGGTTAAATGAGGAAGATAATTCTATTGAATCCAAATGGAATCCGGATAATTGCTTAGAAGGTTTTAAAGACGTTGTACATGGTGGCGTACAAGCAGCTGTAATGGATGAGATTGCCAGTTGGGTAATTTTTGCTCAACTTGGAACGGTAGGAGTAACTTCAAAAATGGAGGTACGCTATCTAAAACCTGCTAATATGAGTTATGGTACTTTTACAGTTAAAGCAAAACTTATAAGTAGAGAAGTTCCTTATGCCAAAATTAGTGTACAGATATTGGATGGTATGAATGAACCTTGCACGGAGGCAGATATTCATTTCTTTGTTTATCCCGAAACATTTGCGGTAAAAAAGTTTAACTACCCAGGAATTAAAACGTTTATTGAATAAGTTAAAATTATCAATGTAATACTATTTTATAGAGAAGAACATATAAACCTCAAGGGTACAACACTGAGTTTTTGAAACAATATGTTTAGTTAATTTGTCAAATTTTGTATCACTTACAAACTGCCTTGTTCGAATCCGAACAAGATCTATACGGAACTGAACAATAAAACTTCCCATATATTATTAATAATTAGCTGATAGTCTTTTCACTATTGGGGATGGCACATAATGTGATTGCTCTTTACTCAATAGGATAAACGGCTATTATTTTTAAAATAATTGATTAATTGTGATTTACTCTTTCAGAATGAATAACTTATTTTCTTATTCCAATGCAACAAAATATAAAAATAAATGTCTCTTGTGAGAATGTGGTGGAAAGAAACTTTCTGAAGACAAGTTTATTAACAAAGTAGCTAGTGGAAAACTACTTCTGTTATTGTAGCTTTTGAAAGTATAGATGGTATTATTAATAAATAATGGGATCTTTTAAAATTTAAATTAAAGATGAAGGCAAAGCAACTTATAATCGTATTAGTAATTCTAATGGCTAGTAGCAGAACTAGCATTGCTAAGATTACTTATGAAAAAAGGTCATACGAGACTAAACTTATAGGGACTGAGGCGCCAATGATTGATGGAATACTCAATGATGCTATATGGCAAAAAGGAGTGTGGCAGGGTGGATTTATTCAACGCGAACCTCATGCGGGTAAAGATCCATCACAAAAAACGGAATTTCAGATAATCTATGATCATGATTTTTTATATGTAGGAATTAAGGCTTTTGATAATTCTCCCGATAGCGTATCCTACAGAATTTCACGTCGTGATGATACTGATGGTGATGCAGTAGGTTTAGCTATTGATTCATACCATGATCAAAAAACAGCATTTGGTTTTTGGGTAAATGCCGCTGGTGTAAAAAAAGATTTTATTCTCGCCGATGATGGTAATAATCAGGATTTGAACTGGGATCCTATTTGGTGGGTTAAAACTGCAAAAACGAATGATGGGTGGAGCGCAGAGATGAAAATTCCTTTGAACCAGCTTCGGTTTGCCACCTTGAATGATTTAACTTGGGGGTTGCAAGTTGGTAGGTTCTTTTTCCGCAAGCAAGAATCATCGTATTGGCAGTTTATACCTAAGGATGCATCGGGTTGGGTAAGCGAATTTGGAGAGATAAATGGGTTACGATCTCTCACGCCTCGCCGTCAGGTTGAATTTGCTCCCTACATAGTTACAAAAACTGAAAGGTTTAAAAATGAGGTGGGAAATCCTTTTATGACAGGTAAAAGGAATGGATTAAATGCTGGTATTGATGCAAAGGTAGGGATAACGAATAATTTCACCCTCGATTTAACCATTAATCCTGATTTTGGTCAAGTAGAGGCCGATCCATCGGTAGTTAATCTCTCTGCTTTTGAAACCTATTTCCCCGAGAAAAGACCATTCTTTGTTGCAGGTAGTAATCTTTTTAGCTTTAACCTAGTGGCTGGAGATGGTGATCAAGCAGCAGAAAATCTTTTCTATTCAAGGAGAATTGGAAGATCTCCACAGATATCACCTGATTTAGCAAAGAAAGAGTTTATAGATATTCCATCGAATACAGCAATTCTTGGAGCAGCAAAGATAAGCGGCAGAAATAACAATGGTTTATCAGTTGGCATAATGGAGAGTTTAACCTCGAATAGCTACGCGAAAATCGATAGCCTTGGGAAAAGGCGGCGTCAACTTGTTGAACCTTTAACCAACTATTTTGTAGGTACTCTGAAGAAAGAGTTTAATAAAGGAAACACCATAATTAATAGCATTATTACCTCAACAAATCGTCAGCTAACCGATGCATCCAAGGATTACCTACACAAAGATGCATTCACTGGGGGTATTGATTTTCAGCAGTACTGGAAAAACCGTGTCTACTTCTTTAGCACTAAACTTTACTTTAGCAATGTTAATGGTACAAAGGAAGCTATTGCTGCAACTCAAACGGCTCCTGCACGGTATTTCCAACGCCCAGATGTAAGATATGTTAGGGTTGATTCATCCAGAACCTCTTTAACGGGAACTGGAGGGCTGATTCAGTTTGGGAAATTCGGCGAAGGACATGTTCGCTATATGACGTTTGTATCGTGGAAATCGCCGGAACTTGAGGTAAATGATATTGGCTACTCACAAAATGTTGATGATATTTTTCAGGTTGCTTGGGTTGGATTGCGCTACTGGGAACCGGTATTTATTTTCCGAAATATCAATATCAACTTTAACCAGTGGACTGGATGGGATTTTGGAGGAATTTCGGCTTACAAAGGTGGAAACGTAAACTTTAACCTTCAATTTACTAACTACTGGAGCTTTGGTACTGGAGTTAACCGTAACGGGATGAGCTTATCGAGCAGCTCATTACGCGGAGGGCCAATGCTTAAAAGGGAAGGTAATTGGAACAATTGGTATAACATTGAGTCCGATCAACGAAAAGCATTAACTATCTCGATTGGTGGTTCAAACAATTGGGGCGATAATAATTCAAATATTTACCATAGCTACTTTGGTTCAATAAGCTACAGGCCATCAAAGAATCTCTCCATTTCAATTGCACCTGAAATCTCCAAAAGCAATTCCAAAATACAGTATGTTACAAATACCAATTGGAATGGAGATCCAAGATATATTAATGCTTCAATTAGCGAAAAATCATACGACCTTTCATTTAGGCTTGAATATAGTATTAACCCCGAACTCACAGTACAATATTGGGGCAGGCCATACTTAACAAGCGGCAGGTATACTGACTACAAAATGATAACCAACCCAAGGGCAAAGAAATTTACCGATAGATTTTATGTTTACCAACCATCGCAGCTTACCTATAATGCTACAGATAATGAGTACCACGTTGATGAGAACAATGATGGAACAAACGATTACACGTTTCCTAAAATGGACTTTAACTTCCTCGATTTTCAATCGAATATGATAGTTCGTTGGGAATATCGCCCTGGCTCTACCCTATTCTTTGTTTGGACAATGGGCAAGCAGGATTACTACGATTCTTATAGCACCTCAACAGGAAGCGATATCAATAATTTATTCGATACACATCCACATAGTATTTTCCTTGTAAAGTTTTCGTATAGGTTTAATTAAATTTTAGTTGTTAGTTAATAAAAAGTTCAAGATTCAATGGGGTTAGCATTGAATTTTGAACCTTTTTTATTTATGATGCTTGGCGCAGTTCCTATGCTAGCGGGAAATTGATTTCAAACGGAAAAAATTGTAGAATCTCTGGCAAAGCCTGAAAGAATAAATTCATCTTAGGTACAGTTTAAACTGAAATGGGTTTATTCTATTGTGTCAAGAATGTTTTTTATTTTTTCCTTCAAGTCAGGTAGGTCGTTCTTTATTATTTCCCAAACAAGGGTAGAGTCAACACCGAAATATTCATGAACAAAAACGTTTCTCATGCCAATTATCTGCGACCATTCAATTGAAGTAAATTTAGATTTTGTTTCGTTGGATACGTGGTTGCTTGCTTCCCCAATGATTTCCATCTGTTTGATACAAGCAAATCGCATCATGGAGTTTTCCATGAAGTCTGAGAATTCTTTATTTAAAAGATATGATTCTATTTCAAGAATTGCATCAAAGATGTGTTGCAATCTAACCCTATCGCCCAATTTACCTCGCATAAATTAGCTGTTTTTCGCTTTCAACCATAGGTTTAATGTATTGGGAAAGGCCATTTGATGAAACAAGATCTACTTTAGAATTCAAAAGTTTCTCAAGGTCAATTTTCATTTGAATAAACTGCAATCCTATTCTTTGAGAATAATCCAGATCAACAAGAATATCAATATCGCTATGGGAGTCGGCCTCATTTCGCGCGTATGAGCCAAATAGGTATGCCCTCAAAACAGGTCTTGTCTCGAAGTATTTTTTGATAGTCTCAATCCTATTGGCATCTAATTGCATAGAGCAAATATACAAAAAATTCTCAGAGCACATTGTTCAAAGCAATTACCGTTACAACCAATGCCTACTGTTTAAATATTGGTATTGCTCTTAATCTTTAATTTGTATTTTTAAACACTACACGTTCCAAATCCAAAGATAGCAGGGTAAACATTGTAGAATCTCAGGCAAAGCCTGAAAGGATAAATTTAACTTATGCGCCACTTAAACTGGATGGGGGAAGTTCTACGCTTTTTATTTATCGTACAAATAATCTATCAATCCAGCTTCTTTTATCAATGCCTTTAATCTTTTATCCTTTGTCCAAATCTTTTGACCAGGTCTAACATAAACAAGAAAAGCTAAATCATACCAATCATTTTTCTTTATTTTCATACTCGTTGTTTCAAGTTTGAAAAAGTAATAATCCAAGGTTTTTTCAAACAATTCAACTGTAGTCCAATCAAAGTTTTCAGGTAAATCTTCATTTGTAATAGATTTGACTATAAAAGAAATAAAATCTCTAGAAATTTTCGTATTTCTTGTCTTTTTAAGAATTGATTTATCTTTAAAACAATCCTTAAAATCAGCAATTAGTTTTGTAAAATATTCTGATCCCTTTAATAATCTATCCTTCCGAAATGCAATATAATCCCTAAGCTTTTGTTTATCATCTTGCGTTAATTGTTTGTTGCTTGCAATTGATTTTGTAAAATCTAGGATATTAAAATCATTTGCGATTATATCATAATTATAATCTGGAATAGATTCAACTAATAAACGAAAAAAAGGAGGTTCATAAATCACATTTTGATTTACAATCATTTTTTGAATTGATAATCTAACATTTTCGATAAGTTTATCATCTAACAATTTATCAGATCTCGACAATTCATCTATTGAAAGATATGTCGACCAAAGTTTACAATTTTTGTATTCTTTTGGCTTTATCAATCCACTCCCAAGATCATACCAAATATTTGTATCACAAATTACATCCATAACAGAGATTTTTTAAAATATTGTCCAACATTTCCGCATGAGGTATTTGGGAGTTAATCGTCTACATTGTCATCCCACTTTATAATTTTCATATCGTTACAAAACAAATCAAATTAATCATCCATACAATAATGACTTAACCAACACTTTAGTCGTTAGAGCATTATTTTACTTCTTTAAAATTTCGAAAAAACTATTTTCACAACTTAGAAGTTGTCATGATATATTTCAAGTATCTAGGATCAATACATTCAAATTCATACATAGACAAGCCTGATGCAAGAATTTCCTCATTGTTTATGTCAACTATTTTTTCATTCCAATACCCAAAAAGTTTTTCAGGGTTTGGAAGATTTGAGAATAAAAATTCAGGAATAAAGTAAACAAATCCAAACTTATTTCCTGATTTGACTTGAACTTCAATAATGCCATCTTCTGAATTTGATATTAAACTTATAACTTTCGCATAATCGCCAATGTCATAGTGGTTAATTTTACCCTCATAAAGGATTGAAGATCTTTTTAACTTAGAAAATTCTTGAGAAAATAATCGGCCAGAATTAATATTGTCACGTTCAATTACAATATTTTCCTTATGATAATTTGATGCACTAAAAGACCAATTAAATGATCCCGTAATAGAAGTAACTAGATCAATTGTGCAGAATTTATTATGCATTATTGATTTGTTATCATTCTGATATAAAAACAAACGACCACCATAACTTCTAAATTCGTCAAATTGGTTTTTACTTTTTTCAAATCTATCATCTCCATTAATCACTAGTTCAACGGATATACCTTCTTTAAGTCTACCTATAAGTGCTTCAATAATTTTGTAATCCGTAATCCAAGCAACCGCTGCAAGAATAATGAATTCAGCTTTGTTTATTTCTTTTATAAGTACTTCATTAATATTTTCAAAAACAGGCTCCATAAGCATTTGTGTATTAATAAAAAATCCTTTATTTCATATTTTTAAGTTTATTCATCTTGCCTTACGCCTTATGGTTAAGACTATTACCAGTAGCGGTATGCATAGCACTTAGTTGACAACCAGCACAGATGTATGTGCGGGGGAGGGAGATTCAATTATGTTTCCAAACCCGCCATTTCTTATAGCCTTTGTTAGAGGATGCTTCTTCTTTCATTTAGTTTCGATACTGCCTCTTCAAGCATAGTCGGAATTACAAACATAAGCAAGTTTAAAATTATCCCATTCAATTGATAGCGTGTAATAATTAGATTTCCTCCTTTATCATATGCAACAGTTTCAGAAAATGTTTTCAAAATAAGCCCTTCTCCAACTCCTAAAGTAACCGGTGGAATAACTTCATATCCGACTGTTGATGCAACAGCAATTCTTTTATACGTTATTAGTCTATCTTTCATTGCAATACCTTTGTGATGTTCCAATCCATTTCGAACATCAAAATAACTTTGAACAGACACTTTTATTTCCTCATTTTTGTGATTGACTAATAAAATCTCTAGTTTCTTTGGAATATTCAAGGTAAGGTCTGACGAAACTTTAAGTAGCAGCTCTGCAAATTTTGATTGAAGGAGTATTCCAACATCTTCTATCTTAGAACCACTGGGAGGAATTATATCTTCTCCACCAAGTCTATGAATGGCAATTAATTTGTCCATATAGTCTTGAAGAGAACTTATAATTGATTTAAAGCATTTATTTAATTCTCTTTGTTTCAAGAATTCTATTGGTGGGACAGATACAGTTGAAGTCAAACTCCCTTGTGTTAAAGTATAACAAGTTGTTGAATAATTTTCAAGTTTGACTGCGTCATTAATAATTTGCAATGTTTTTAAGTCACTGCTTATCTCACCATACAGTTGGTCAGCAAATTTGTTTAGGTCTATGTTTATTCTATTGGTCTGATTTTCCATACAGTCGGTTTTTTTGTAAAGTTGCCCCTAACTCTTTTACACATGCCCTAAAAGTATATTTAGGAATATATTATGTACCTTCTCATAATCTTTTATCAAAGTTAGCCAAAATTATTAACCACCAAAATGAATTTGATTTTCTGAATATGTTCAATAATCACCCCTCCTGACACAGTTCATTGAATAGACCCCTTACCTACATTGCCAAGTCACTTTCCTACATACAAAAGTAACTTTACTACATTGTTTTGTCGTTTTTCTACATAGAAAAGTGACTTTCCTACATTCCCAAGTCACTTTCCTACATCCAAAAGTGACTTTCCTACATTGCCAAGTCACTTTCCTACATGGAAAAGTGACTTTCCTACATTGCCAAGTCACTTTCCTACATGGAAAAGTGACTTTCCTACATTGCCAAGTCACTTTCCTACATGGAAAAGTGACTTTCCTACATTCCCGAGTCACTTTTTTACATCCAAAAGTGACTTTACCATATCAATATGGTGCTATTTTACCCAATAAAATAGCAAGGCGATATAAATTTAACATTTATTATGAAATAATTGTCATATAAAAGCAGTTATATAAAATAGTTTTTGCTAATTTTATTCTATGGAAGTTAGCCAACCATAATATCGATTTTTAGCTTTTGGCTATGCTCTTTATTATCTGATTTTATTACTTAATTCTTAAATTTTTCAACTATGGCGTACAAAAAAAGAAGTACCTCATTGGAACAGGAAAAGGCGCAGAGCCGTCTTGATGGCACAAAACAATTCGAAAATCCAATTAATTTTGGCAGAGGACTTACCGAGGTAGACTACACCACCCAAATTACTCTAGTAGATACCCTAACTAAGGAGTACAATTCCATGCTTATTAAAGCGGATGGGATATCGACCCAGCTGGATCAGGCGGAGAAGGATTTGGCAGAGCTATCCAAGCGTTTCCTAAACGCTGTGGGTGCTAAGTACGGCTACGATAGCGTAGAGTACGAGAAGGCAGGTGGCGTTCGCAAGAGCGATTATAAGCGCACCCCAAGGAAAACCAAACCAACGGCTTAGCGATTATAATATCACAGTAAATTAGGGGGGAACCCTAGTGAAATTATTTTTGGGGGATTTAGAATCCCCTTTTTTACTTTTGAACAAATAAATTCTAGAGATAAAGATGTCTCAAAAATCTAAAAACAACTCTCTTTTCTCTCTTTGTATCTCTGTGACTTCTTCGTGATCCTTTGTGTAACAATATTTAAAAATTACACAAAGTTCCACAGAGATTAACACAGAGTTTCGCAGAGGGCTTTTCAGATAGCCTTATCTCTTACTATTTGATGTAAGGTAATCCGAGATTGATTCGTCCCAAAAAACGGGACTCACAATGACATTCCTCGAAGTAGGGTGTCCCCCAACTGCCATTTCTTTTCCCTTTATATTTTAATTCTACTTTAACAGATTGCTTATAACACGAAAAATCAACCCAATTTTACCCCTACCCCTAAAGGGATTGGGTTGATTTTTCTGCTTTCTCCCTTTAGGGTTTGGGGTAAAAAAGCAGAAAAATCAAGTTTATTTCAAATCTGTTAAAGTAGAATTAATTAACTTCCATTTTCTTTGTATCTTTTGTAACCATTTGTCCCCATTTCGGTAATCAATACAGACGATAATAAAAATGTATATCTCAGATATCTCAGACGAAGCGTTGATGCTAAAAGCCCAAGGGGGTGAATTGGATGCGGTGGGGAAACTTTACGAGCGGTATAGCAAGAAGCTCTTTAACTTCTTCCTAAGGCTTACGGCTAATCGCGATACGAGTTCGGATCTTACGCAGAATGTGTTTTATAGGGTTTTGAAGTATCGGGGCAGCTATAACCCGCAGCATCAGTTCAGAACTTGGATGTACGGGATGGCCCGGAATTGCCTTTCCGATTACAGGTTGGATAGCAGCAAACATCCAAACCTACAGGATAAGGATAACGTTCTTTCAACACTATTGGATGATGAAATATCCAGTAATCAGGCATCGCAAGATGCGATACTTTTTAAAGCAATGGAGAATTTATCCTTTGAAGGTAAAGAGCTACTGGTAATGTGCAAGTTTCAGGATTTGAAGTACGAAGAGATTGCCAAAATTACAGGCGATTCAATACCTAATATCAAAATAAAGGTGCATAGAACATTAAAAAGATTGAAGGAGATTTACTTTGAGATGGAAGAATGCTAATTTGAAAATTGGGGGATTTGGGAATTTGAGAATTAACGTCAACTCGATGTAAGGTGTCATCCTGAGCGAAGCGAAGGATCTAATTACTTAAAGGCCAGATGCTTCACTTCGTTCAGCATGACAAAGCAACAATCTAGTACTATATTTAGGATCAATATGTTATGCTTACATCGAACTCACGTTAATTAAGAAATAACCCAATAACCAATAACTCAATAACAAACAACCAACATATGAACTGCAAGGAAGTAATCGAACTTTTACCAGACTATATCGAGGAATTGCTGGGGAAGGATGTGCACGATGAGGTAACAAACCATCTGAGCGGTTGCAATGCTTGCAAGGATGAGCTGGATAAGATGATACATATCGAGGGACTTCTTTCTCAGGTTAAAGAGGAGGAAACGCCAAAGCAGGTTGATTTTGCTTTCCAGATGATGCTTGAGAACGAGAAGAGTGCAAGTAAGCAGAGTTTGTCCGATAAAATAAATCAGAAACATATCTCCCTATCAACCCTAATAAGAGTTGCAGCTGGGTTACTCCTACTTATCTCTGGAGGGTTTATTGGTTACTATATCCGCCCTGCCGAAAAATCAACGGGCGAGGTTGCCAGCCTGAAACAGGAGATGGTTGAGATGAAAAATCTTGTGATTCTTTCGCTTATCAAGCAGGAATCGCCAAGCGAGAGGATTAAGGCGGTAAGCTATATCAAGGAGATATCAAAGCCCGATCCTAAGCTGATAGAAACGCTGTTCAATACGCTAAACAACGATAGAAATGTGAATGTTCGGTTGGCTGCGGCTCAAGCACTATCGAAGTACAAGGATAATAAGGAGATTGCTAGGGGGATTGTTAAATCGCTCGAAGTGCAAACAGAGCCATTGGTTCAGATAATGCTTATCAACCTTGCTGTTGAAACAGGTGGCGAGGATGTTGCGCCCGAGCTTAACAAAATGCTTAAGCGTTCCGATTTGATGGATGAGGTAAAAAGTTACGCACAAAAAGGGATAAAATCCTTAACAATATAATCCCGAATCGCCGGCTTTGGGGTTAAATAAAGAACCTGTTTAAGTTTTTTGATATATAAAGATTTTCGATAGATCAATGCAGGTAGGATTTCCCCCTTTTTTAAGGGGGAACACAAGGGGGTAAATTAGGAACAATTGCATTTTTACCTCCCCTACCCCTCCTTAAAAAAGGAGGGGAGCTGTTTCACCAAAGATTGCTAAAGAATGGCAGATATATAAGGCTTTCATAATAAAACTTAAATAGTTTCTATAAATCAAACAAATAATAACATTAATAATAATTGCCATGAAAACTATAAAACAAGTATTGCTGATATCCATTATTCTCACTGGTCTTTTCGCATACCCTGTAATTGCTCAGGAAGAAAAGGAACACGGTCGCCTACAAAGAATAAATGAGGATAACGATGAAGATGATGAGGATTATGTTACCCCTGCCCCAGTTCAGTATAAAGTGCCTGTAAATGGGAGTCAAATTAAGAAGATTGTTATTAAAAATCTTTTAGCCGAAATCAAGATTATTGGTAGCCAGGATAACGATATCATAATTGATGCTAAAGGACTAGAGGGAGTACCCCAAAGAGCAAAGGGTTTAAAACCGCTTTATGGTAATGGTTGTATGGATAATACTGGTGCTGGTGTTGCAGCAAACGAATCGGGTGGGATTCTAACCATTTGTGGTGCATCAAAGGGTAGCGAGGATGCCAAATACGTTTTTACAGTACCCAAAGGGGTTTCAATTAGTATCGATTACAATTCCCCTTTTGCCAATGAGGATATTGAGATAAAGGATATGGAAGGTGAAGTTGAGGTATCGACATTAAACTCCAGTATCAAGTGTTTAAATGTAACTGGCCCCTTGGTTTTAAATAGTATCAGCGGTGATGTTGATATTAATATCTCGAACCTAAATCAGAATAGCCCTACTTCAATATCGTTAATTAGCGGTGATTTAGATATTACCCTGCCCGCTACTTCCAATGCCAACCTTGAAATGAATTCGCTTTCGGGCGGAGTTTACACCGATTTTGATATAAAGGTCGATTCAAAGGAAGGAAACTTAAAACGTATTGGGGGTAATAATATCGAAACAAAGCTGAATGGTGGCGGTGTTGAGCTTAGTTTGAGCTGTACGAGTGGGAATATATACCTAAGAAAAAAGTGAAAAGTGGAAAATGAAAAGTGAAAAGTGGGAAGTGGGAAGTGGAAAGTGAAAAGTGGAAAGTGAAAAGATAGAAGTTGGAAGATGAAAGTGAACAGCCCCACAGCATCACGACAACACAGCATCACAGCAAAACAATTGAACAGCATCACATTTAATAAATTGATAACGATGAAAAAGTATATAATAGGTTTTATAATATCGATGATTGCTTTTACGGTGAATGGACAAAGGGTTGTTGAGAAGGAAATAACCGTTAAGCCAGCATCGAGCATTGATCTTAAGCTTGAGTTTGCCGATACAATTCAGGTAAAACAATCGAAGGATAATATGCTACGGATTAAAGCCATCGTAAGCATAAACGATAGTCAGAATAACGATAAGTACGAGATAATTGTAAGAGATGATGGCGATCTTTTAAAGGTCAAGGCAAATATCAACGATATGAAATCGATTCAAGTTCCTTGTAAAAACCACAAAGGTTCAAACTCCGAATCGCACAGTGGTGGGTGTGTAAATATCGATATTTACTATGTAATTGAAGTACCCGCTGTTGCTAATCTTCATATCGAAACAATAAACGGCAACATAACTATTGATAATGCGCTATGCGCAATGAGCATTGAATCGATTAGCGGTTTTATCGATTTAAGAATTCCTGCCAAAGCAAACTTGGATCTTAATCTAAAAACCATTACTGGAGGTGTTTACACCAACCATGAGTTTAATATAAATACCGATAATTTTAAAGGAAATCCGGGCGGAACAAATGCATGGTTCAAGCTAGGTTCGGGTGGAAACAAGGTTAAACTATCAACCATTAGCAGTGATATTTTTATAAGAAAGATTTAGCTTTTCGGGTTAGGTCTCGTTATAAAATCAAATAAGCCTGCTGAGTTTTATGCTTGGCAGGCTTTGAAGTTGATTGGTGAGTTTGTCTATACCTCAACCCCGATGAGTTTTTACAGTTGATGGCAACTGTACTTTTTTCCTGTTTAGTTGATAATCTTTCACAAGGATATTCGCTGAGAGGTTAAGTCGAGAGGTTAAATTTCTAATCATATCTACTGTTAGTTTCCTTTTTCTATTCAGTATTTCCGATACTCTGCTTTTACCTCCAATTTCATTAACTAAATCCGATTGCTTTAGATGCATTTCCTCCATCCTTATCTTAATAGCTTCAATTGGGTCGGGTGCTTCAATTGGGAAGTGCTTTTTCTCATAATCGTCGATAACTAACGCCAAAATATTCGCTTCATCGCTCTCTACTGTTCCCTCCGGTGCATCGAAAAGAAGTTCCATTCTTTTCAAAGCCTTTTCATAGTCCTTGTTTGTTTTTAATGGTTCTATATTCATGGCTTTCAGTATTAAATTACGTTTGCATCAATCCTGTCATATTCAGCATGTGTTCCAATGAATCGAATGAACGCCCATTGTTTCTCAAAGTTGAACTTAACAACCAATCGGTAGGAATTTCCTTTAATGTTAAAAACAACTCGACTATCCTTAAGGATACTTGCTGTTGCATAGGTAAGTTTTACGTCATTCGGGGTTTTCCATACTGAACTCATTGCTGTATCAAACCATGTTTTCAGATATTGCTCCGAATCAGGATGTTTCTCCCAATAATCACGCAGTGTACCTTTTGCAAATATTCTTTCCATTCCTTTCTATTGGATTTCGAAACAAAGATAATGCAAAGTTCTCGTTATGGGAACTTATTGGTGGGATTTCTTTTAGTATGGATGTCAAAGTTCCTATGAACCCAAAATTCTAGCATAACTATTGGGTTTTAAACTTGGCAGGCTTTGATGTGTTGTATAAATTTTATCCAAACTCTGACAGGTGGGTGTTGAAAATGATAACGTATTTAAAAAAATGTTCGTTATTTTCTAGCAACGTAGTTGCGTAATATTTGTAGAAAAAAATCGCATTATGTATTTAAGCTCCGTAGGAGCGAAATATAAAACGCTGATTAATATTTCGCTCCTACGGAGCTTAAAATTTGACATTATTTATTCTCTACCAATATTTCGTTTCTACGGAACTTTTTAAAGGCGATAAAAAAAATGAAAAAACTTGAATTTTTAACACCCCATCTGACAGAGTTTAAAACCTTGACTGAGTTATAGGATAATGATTATGTAATTTGTTAATGGAATTTATATAAAAAGTAAAATGTGTAGAATTTACCAAAACATCATCAGCTCAAATGCAATAAAGTCGATACTAGGCACATCCATCATTCTTGTATTTCTGCTCCATTGTCAACTCCCCAGTAAATTTTAGTTGTTTTACCCGGATTGATCTGAAAACCAATTGAAGAGTAGAAAGTCCCTGAATAAACTTTAATGTAATAATTTCCAATATTTAAATCTTTTTCTGCGTTCCCGTAGATATCAAGTTTTAAAACACAAATCGATATATCCGTATTTTCCATTGAATATAGAACTACATCACTATACTTGGGTGGATGGTTGTAAAATGATATACTCAATTTCCCAATATTTGTTTCAGTATCTTTCTTACAGTAAGTCAACGTACTCAATAATATAATTGTCAAAAGTACGATTCGAATACAACTATTTTTTTTCATTTTCAAAAAGGTTATTTGTTACACTTTTATAATTTTAAATCTAAATTAATCATTATTTATATTTATCCATCAAAGTTAAAACTCTTTTTTACAAATTATTAAACTATGATTGGAGTTTTACTTTCATTGGCTGAATTAAATAATTTCCAATTAATTGATTTTGATTGCTATGAAATTAATTTCTTATGATGCTTACATAACTTTACATTCAATGTCGTTTAGTTAAGTTACAAGTCCGATAGGACTTGAATTTGAATAGCCCCCAATGAAATTGGGGGAATTGATAAAGGATAACAATCCAACCCTGAGAAGGGTTGAATGCGACACTTTGTTTAAATATTCAACCCTTTTCAGGGTTGGTAAACAAGAGACTTACCACCTCCGGTGCTACCGGAGGCTATTCATATTCAAGCCCTTCGGGCTTAACTAAACAACATTGATTTTGCTTTCAATATCACAAATCAGAAAGACATTTCTTACAACCCCCAATTATTTAACATGCCAATCGCCCCATGAATTCTGAATTACAGGGCTATTATAAGTTTGTGATTGTTGTTCCTTTTCGTTCACCAAAATCGATTTCACACTTACCTGCTCCTTTAGATAATCCGAAAGCTCTTTATAGGTGATATTCCCTTGGCTTTCCTTTAACTTCTTTAGTAAAAAATAGGTAAACAATCCATGTTTTTTATCCTGGTAAGGTAAAGCAGATTGATCTTCGCTTGTTGCAGTATAAACCACAATATTCCCGGTTAGCATATTATCTTTTGGTTTCACCTTAACGCCACGGGCAGTTAGTAAACCCTGATTTCTTGCACCGCCACTAAAACAGGCATCGAGAAAAACGGTCACCCTTTGATTAGGGAATTCTGTAAGCTCTTTATATATCTCGGATAGCTTAAACGCATACTTTAAATCCTTTGCCGAAACATCTACGGGTATAATATATGGTTCTTTTGTTATTTCATCGGGAAATCCATGACCAGCATAGTAAAAAATCAGCTCCGCTTTCCCTTGGGTGTTCTTGGATAACAGATTAATCTTGCTGATTGCTCTATCCATCTCAATAGATCTTGCATTAATCATGAAGATGATATTGTCTTCGGGGACTCCAAAAACATTAACCGCATACTCCTTGAATATTCTGGCATCACGCTCGGCAAATTCAACGTTTACCTCGCTGTTCAAATCACGCTGGAACGATGAGTAATCCTCGTTTCCAATGATTAATGCAAACCGATACGGATATTTAGTTGGATTATTGGGAATATTAATATCAACATCAACTTGTGTATCGGATACTACTTTTGGACTTATTGCTTCTGTTGATACTTTTTGAGCTTGCTGATTATCCGATGCTAAAGTCTTATCTAAATTGATTTTAATATTATTTCTATCGAGTAGTAATTTGAATTCAGGATCATTCTTTATTAACCTAAAATCATTTAGATTTCTCTCAAATGCTTGTGCATCATTAAGACCTTTGCTAAATGCGCGATTTAGACTTTTATATGCATCACTTCTTTTTCCATTTAAGGCAAATATTCTTGCTTTCTGATAGTATGAAAAATAGCTAAGAGAATCCAATTCAATAGATTTATTAATTGAATTATATGCCTCATCAAATTTATTCATATATGCAAGGCACATAGCAGTATTACCATAATACAATGATATTTCGGGGGCCAAATCTGATGCTTTTTTATACTGGATATATGCTTGCTGATAATTTTTTAATCTTACATAGCAAACACCCAAATCATTATAAATTTTATGCGCATTGGGCTCTAAATCAATTATCTTTAATAAATCATTAATGGCCTCGTTATATTTCTCTTCTCTGGTCAATAAGCTGGCTCTCCACTTCAATGAGTTTAATCGATTTGGATCTAAACTAATTACTCTTGAAAAATCTTCATTTGCCTCCTTAAACATATTTTGATTATAATAACATATCCCACGTCCTTCGCAGGAATATATTATGTTATTATTAGAATTATTTAGATTTATTGATTGAGTAAAATCGTAAACTCCACCGTAGTAATCCTTCATTTCGAGTTTAATCCATCCCCGCCAGTTATAAGGATTGTATTCGGTAGATAGGAATTGTAGAAAAGAAGCATCACTATTCATTTTGGATATTACCGTGTTAAAATCGGCTAGTGCTTCATTATTCATTTTTGCCTTCCGATAGGATTTTCCTCTTTCGAAATAGTACTTAATTCCATTGGTACGTTTTATCAACGCTGAGTATGTTTCAATAGCTTTTGGATAGTCGCCGCTATCAAATGCTTTCTTTCCTACCTGTTCTAAACCTTCTCCGCGTTCGCGTTGTCCAAACAATATCACGGGTGATATTAAGCAGAGAAGTAAAAACAAAGTCGTAATTTTGGTTTTCATGGTTACTTGTTTTGAGTTAAATAACCTTATCGTATTTATGAAAGATGCTTTTAAATCAAAATACAGAAGGAATGCATCATCCAAAATAAAAGAAGTCTATTTATTATAAATCAATTGCAATGTCAAAGTTACTAAAACTATTTGTTAGGAATCACGAGTATTGTAAAAACTGTTAAAGATAATATGCAAAGGGTTGAATGTATATTGACTTGATTCTCCATTTGGTAAAAAAATACTATCTTACGTTTTTAAATTTAAAATGACCTTTAAAAACTATTATTATGGAAAAAATCTTTAAAAAAAATCTGCTAAGAATTCTATCATTATCTATTCTGATACTACTTCTATTCTCTTGCAAGAAGGATAAGACAGATGATTTTGATAGTTTAGACCTCCTAAGTAAAATAAAAACCTTAGAAGGGGTAACCGTTACCGAAATTCCTCCACAAAATGGCTACCCAAGGGAGTTTCAGATTGATATTATTCAACCAATCGATCATAATAATCCTAATGGTGCAAAATTTACTCAACGAGCCTACCTCTCGCATGTAGATGAAACTAAACCTATGATTTTTGCTCCTAATGGGTATAGATCTACACCCTCATCGGGTCAAGAAATAGCTGGAATACTCCAAACCAATTGCTTAAATGTTACCCATAGATATTTCCTTGATTCACGACCCGATCCATTAGACTGGCAGTACCTAACCATTCAACAGGCAGCGGCAGATCATCATGCTATTGTTGCCCTATTCAAAAAAATTTACAAAGGAAAATGGATAAGCAGCGGAGCAAGTAAAAGTGGGTTAGCATCTCTGTTTCATCGTAGGTATTACCCCAATGATGTTGATGCAACCATCGCTTATGTTGCTCCCTTTACGTTCGGCATTAAGGATGAACGTTACCCAACATATCTTCGAAATATTGGCAGTAGCGGTTGTTTTGATAAGCTAAAGGCAATTCAGCAGTATGTACTGAAGCATCGTGCCGATTTTTTACCGTTAATCAATACTTATATTCAGTCGAGTAGTAGTACCTACACAATGGATAAAGAACTGCTTCTGGAGTTAGATATTATGGATTATCCTTTTATTTTTTGGCAGTATAATAATATTCCCTGCTCATCCATTCCCGATACTACAACTAGTACACCAACCCAAATTTTTAATCACTATAGCAGCCTTGTTCCTATCAGCAACTTTTCCGATAATACCATTGCATACTACGCACCCTATTCCTACCAAGCAATCACTGAGCTAGGAGCTCCTGCTTACGAAACAGGTTATCTGAGTGGTTTGCTTAAAAAGGTTGATCCAAATGCATCGGGAAATCCGAATTATGAACTATTGGCTCCAACGGGTATCTCGTACAATAATTTTAATAGCACTACAGTACCCGAGATTTATAGCTGGTTGCAAAATCATGGCGATAGGATTATATATATCTATGGAAAGAATGATCCTTGGTCTGCTGGGGCAATAGAGCTAACAGGAGCGGCTGATGCAGTTTTCATAATGCAAAACGGGGCAAACCATCTTGTTAAAATCACCCAGCTTGATAATCCAAGTTTGGTATATGATGCACTGGAAAGATGGTTGGGAATTCAAATAAATCTAACAAAAAGTCACAGAATATCTATAGATGATAAAGAAATGGAGGGGTTTAGATTGAATGGGAATTAAATTGTTTCAAACCGTCAGGTAAACCTGACTGTTTTTGGATCAATCAGTTATCAAGATTTCAAGCATTGATTATTTTTTCAATATCAAACTTTCTCATTTGCATAAAAGCATTGGTTACTCTACCTGCTCTAGCGGGATCGCTCATTAATTCGGGTAGTATGGTGGGAACAATTTGCCACGAAACCCCAAATTTATCCTTTAGCCAGCCACACTGACTTTCCTCTCCCCCGTCAGTAAGTTTATCCCAGTAATTGTCAATTTCCTCCTGTGTATCGCAGAATACTTGAAACGAAACCGCCTCTGTAAACTTAAAGATTGGTCCGCCATTCAATGCAGTAAATGGTTGTCCGTTGATTTGAAAGGCAACTGTTAACACAGTACCCTCTTTCATACCATGAGTCTCAAAACCTTCCTTTCCGTAACGGCTAATGTCTTCGATTTTGGAGTTCTTGAAAATAGAGGTATAAAAATTGGCTGCTTCTTCGGCTTGGATATCAAACCAAAGGCAAGGTGTAATTTGATTTTTCATTGTACAATAATTGTTAATGAGTCTCAGTATATTTTTTAAAGTTATCCAGTATTGCTTGCCAACCGCTTCGTTGTAGTTCAGTAGGATTTTCGGTTTCCGGTTCAAAAGTTTCAACAACCTCAGTTTTTCCACCCAAATCACCAAAAATAACCTTTACTTTTCTTCCATCGCCAAGGGTATAATCAATTTGACTATTTATCACCACTTTATCATAAATCCCCCATAAATCAAAACCTACACTACCATCCTTGGCCTCCATTCTATAGCTGAATTTACCGCCAACTCGTAAATCATTTTCAGCTTGCGGAGAGTGCCAATCATCAGAGGCATTATTCCATTTGATAATATCATCAGGAGTTGTCCAATTTTCCCAAACAATTTCAATGGGTGCGTTAACGATTGTCCACACCGTAATAACAGTTTTTTCAATCGATTCCATGGCTCCTATTATTTTTCCACACAGTTAAACATCCATTGTACACCAAATTTATCGGTGCAACTTCCATAATAAGCTCCCCAAAACATTACTTGTAGCTCCATGGTTATTTTACCACCAGCAGATAATGCATCAAAAAGTTTTTTGGTTTCTGCTTTAGTGTCGGGCTCAAGGCTGATGTAAACGTTATTCCCAAAATTCACATTAAAGCCCATAGATTCTGGAGCATCAGTACCCATAAGAACATGTCCACCAATTAGAGGCAGTTCTATGTGCATGATCAGATTTTTATCTTCATCGGCTAATGGAGGCATTCCCTCCGATACAGGAATATCACTAAAACGTGCAACTCCTCCACCGCTGAATTCCCCACCAAAGACAGATTTATAAAAGTTGAATGCTTCCTCTGTATTCCGAGGAAAGTTGAGATATGTATTTACCCTTGCCATATATTTCTGTTTTGTGATTAGAAATTAATAAACAAACAGATTATATTTTTGTTTGAATACTATTCTAATCCCCCAAGTAGGAATGTTTCAATGGTGTGATATGGAAGGAATTTGGATCTTCCAAGTTGTTATAAATATCTTTTAATAGCCGTGTTAAAACGGAAATATTTTCGTAACGTGTTACTAATTGCCCCACTCGTTATTAATAAATGGTAGTTTTTGCTTTTCCTCGCTTAATCTAGAATTAAACTGTCCATATTGATTCATTGCACTAATTTCACTTAAACATTGTGAATATTCTGATTGATAACTATGATCATCAAAATTCTTTATGAGTATATTATAGTAAACACCAGCTTCAATCCAGTTTCCCTCTTTCATGAAATTCTCAGCTAATTCTTTGGTTTTCTGCATTGAGCATCCAATAATATTTTCCTTTAAAATCTGATTATCTGGATGATACCCTAAAGCCTCCTTATACTTAGCAATTGCTGCATCCCAGTGCCTAGCTTTTGCCTCTTTTACTCCTTCGTTCCATGCTTTATAGAAATAGCATTCGCGAATATTATCTTTAAGTTCTTGCATACTTTTAGCATCAGTAAAAAATTTCATCGCCTCATTATAAAACAAAATAGCTTTATCATAATTTCCTTTATTTTGAGCATCAACACCTTTGTCCCATTCTTTTAATCCTTTAGCTAGTTTAATCCATGATTCATATGACTTAGTATCCTTAAGATAAGCTTGAGATTCCTTAAAATGCTTTATAGCCTTATCCCAATCCCTAATATTCCATGCACCAATTGCCTTATTATACTCACTTGTGTGCTTCTCCCTATATATTGAAGAAATTACATCGCTTGATGATGGAGCGGATTCGCGATATTCATTTGTTACAGTTTTAGTAGAAACACCTTGTTCATAACCTCCACCACCACCTGAAAGATTAGGTTTATTAATTGTAATGGTCATAGATCCATCGCCGCTGGTAAAACTAGTCTGAGACTTTACCTGTAGAAAGGTAATCGTCAAAAGACTTAATAGAATCAGTAGTTGCTTTTTCATCGGGGTTGAATTTTAATGTGGTTACTTATAAAACAATAATAAATGGGTTATCAAAGTCGATAAAACTATTTAAAATGACTAATAAATTTTAGATCCTATAAAAAAACTAATAGAGACTGCGTATGGTTCATTTAATGTAAAATCCTTTAAAGGAAAATTCTGCATTGCAAACTCTTTTGGCCTATAAACAAATCTTATAGACACTCCCGTAGTGTTTCGAAAGGGCGAGAAACAAAAACCTCCGTAGACAAGCGGGTTAACTATTCCTGGAGAGGATTTTTTTACTGGATCAAACGAATAATCCTCATTCTGTTTCCAGCCGTAAGCAGCAACATCTATCAAAAAACCTGCTGTGAATCTTATTGCAATTGATGTTCCAATTCGGATAGTAGGTATTATTGGGTAATAACGAATCCCTGCACTTGCTTCCAATAAGTATAACGATCCTTTTACAGCAGGCTGAATGTTAATGTTTTTCAGATCAATTTTAGTATAGTCTGCCTGACAGCAAAAGCCAAACGCTCGCCCACCAATATTGTAACCAGCTGAGAAGCTATAAGGAGAGGTATTATTTAGCTTGCCTCCAGCATATTGTATCTTCTGCTCATCGATAATGTTATAGCTTAATTCTCCAGACCAAATCCAATTTTGAGCGGATACATTGATAAAAAGGCAAGTTGTTAGGATAGTTAAGAAAAGTGCCTTCATAAATACTGTTTTGTTTAATCAATTTATTACACAAAATGCTAATTTAAATAAAAAGTGTTAAATCTCACTAATAATTATCCCTTGTTTTTATTTGTAATTGAATAAGAAAAATGGTCGTTTAGCCGCCCATTAAAACAAAAACAAAAGGCCGCCCCAACCTATGGGACAGCCTCTTTCGAAAATAATCACCTCTTCCTACTTGTTCTTAGTATTTGCTTCCAGTTTGCTAACCATCAATAATAATTAATACAGTAATGAATTACAGAAATTCTATTAGCTTTCAATTATATCAACTTAACGAAACATCAATTTATTTTGGTATTTATCTATTTATTGATTACTATATCAAATAAATTATGAGTAAAGATAATATAATACGGTATTAAAAATAAATTGTTCTATAAACATTAATAAAAATATATTATTATATATTTTATCTATATGATACTTATAAGTTTAATATTAATACACATATCAATATATATCTTATAAAATTGAGCAGATGATAAGGTGAAAAGTTTAAAAGGAAAAATGATTTTTTGATAAGAAGGGATGTGTATGTTTAGGTTCAATCGAATAAAACCTAAAATTGAAATCAAATATAATATTTGCTAAGTGTTTGAATTCTATTTATTAACTAATTCAAGTAGTTTGGTGGTAGTATTCCAATTCCGAATGGTCATGCTTTTATAAACAGGAAGTGATATTACTTTAGTTAAGTAGCTTTGCCCTGCCTTGCTTATAAGCCGAGAGAAATAAAGGACTCCATTTCCTGAGTATACATTATCAATGCCTTCTCTTGCTTTAATGCTTTTAAGTGCCTCATCGGGGGTAAGTGGCTCTTTTAAGAAAACAACATCGTATCTATACTCTTCGGGCAATGTACCAAAGCCGTTTGGTGCTTTTTTTACTGCATTTTCGAGTAGGTTGCTGTGAACAAGTACTATCATCGATTT
Organism: Bacteroidales bacterium; assembly: GCA_013141385.1. Taxonomy (NCBI): domain Bacteria; kingdom Pseudomonadati; phylum Bacteroidota; class Bacteroidia; order Bacteroidales; species Bacteroidales bacterium. Next base: position 64,270 of record JABFRB010000008.1, read on the forward strand.
GTAGCTAAAGGTGTCGGATAGTACTTTTTCTATCATTTTTGATAGTTTGATTTGATCGCTTTCGTCGGATTTAAACAAAACATTACCGCTTTGGATATAGGTAACAACATCGGTAAAGCCCATGGATTCGAAGCAGGCTTTTAAATCAGCCATTTTGATGATATTGTTTCCTCCAACGTTTATACCTCTTAGTAGTGCTAAGTAATGATTTTTTATCATGGTTTTTGCTCTTTAAATATTATCAAAACCACTAAACTACATGTTTGTTTCAACACAGATGCAAAAATCGCAAAATGCGATTAAACGGAAACATTTGTGATATTAACCGCAAGGTAATTATTCACCACGGAGACACGGAGATCACAGAGTTTTATTTCAATAGTTGTTTCACCAGTCACAGAAAAAATTGCCTTGAAACAACTTGGCAAATTGTTTAGTGGCATGCAACACCAATATTTTTTTTAATAATCATCTCTGTGGCTCTCTATGTTCTCTATGTCTCCGTGGTTTTTATTTTTATTTCACCTAATGCTGAGTAGTTACACCGCAAGTAGTATTAGTAAATAGTAACAGAACCTACAATATGGCAAGCGGTTATGGTACTTTAATCTCCTTTATGCTTTTTATTTTAAATTGAATGGGAATTGCACCATACTTTAGTATTGTTGATAGCGCTTTTGCTTGATCAACTGTCATATCACTGGAAATTGTGGATTTGCCGCCCGTTATTTCCGAGCTTACTCTTGGATAGAAGAGCACGTTGTTATCGATATTTATTGCTAACGCTCTTCCAATATTATTTTTTGTGATTTCGGCCCAAGTTTTACAGTATTCAGGTTTTAGCGTGAATTTTGTTTCCCCAATGTATGATTTCTTGATTGCTTGTGCGTCCAGAACCATTTCGGAGGTAATTGGTTGGTAGCGTCGTGGGGTTTTTAGTGCAATAAGCGGGAATAGTCCGCTACTATTAATTCGTGCCCATTTAAAATCAAAATCCATTGGAAGCAATACTTTAATAGCATTAAACCTTAAGATGGAGCTTACCAATGCAGTATCCTTGGAGTATCCTATTTCAGGGCCATTGATTAGGTTTCCGTCCGATGAAATGGCTGGGTATAATACTCGGAATAGCGGAAGGTTTGTTAGCTTATTCGTGGAATCGATTGGAAGTTGAAATTGGAAGTTGAAGTTATTGAACAAACTCTCATTTATGGCTTGTAAGCTTTTATAAATTTCGTTGTTTTCATAGGTTTCTACGATGCTTAATTTCCCTGGTATAAGTAAACTTTCTTTGTATAATAATGAATCCTTTGCTAGCGGTAATTTAACCTGAATTGTATTCTTCCCCTCAATTAATTCTACAGTTGGGCTATTAGGGCAAAGTAAATCAACTCTGCTTTTTAGAATATCAATGGCGGTAGCAATATCCTTCTCTTTTGCCGCTGTACTAGTTATATCAATATCGATAATTAAACCTCCGCTATTCTCAACGGTTTTTGGTTTACAGGAGATAAGAACAATTATCAGTAAAAATCCTAAAAACTTTTTCATGTGTTTATATTTTAATGTGTTATACTGGAATAATATTATAATTAAAAAGTTAATCAAGTTTATCAAATATTATCTCTTGTGTTCCGTGCTTCCAAATATCATCGCCAAGCTTTTTAAGTAGATCGATGTCCTCATCGAACACTTTGGCAAATATATTACAGCAATCGAGCCCTTTGCCTTCGCCGTAGTATATTCCCATGCAATTTGATGTTTTAGCCCTTTTTGGATTTAACGGACCGTATACAACCTCGCCAGGTTGGGTGAATACGGAGGCGTTTTCCTGAATAATGTCGAGCTGTGGTGCGCCATCAATCCATATTTCTTGACCAGAGACCCTAGCATGGTAAAAGTTACGGGTAAAAGGTAGCAACATTGCGAATGCGTTGGATGTTATGGGAGCATCATCAATATAATATTTGAAGCGAATAATGATGTTGTCGCAAGTTTTAATTGTAAATCCTTTCATGGTTTTAGCCAGTTTTAGCTAGGATCAACACTAGCAATTTGCACGACTAAGGTATTAAAAAGATATAATTTTACAAGGGGGGTTGGGAGTGTGTTGCTGTACTACTGTGTTGCTGTTGTGCTGTGAGGCGGTGTTGTGGTAAGGCTGTTGACAGGGGGTATTAAAGACATTTAGTGCGAATTGGAGATATATAATAAACCAATTTTCGCTATGCTTGTTTGTGCTATATGTGTTTATTATAGACGTTACTAAATTAGAAGTTGTAGACTCTTTTGGATTATCTACAACTTCGATTTGGTATTATTAGATGATGCAACAAGGTTGGTTTTTCATTCCCAACATTCCATCAACTGGCTTTGCTTCCTGTGATTTAGTGCTTGTTTTCCGGCTACTTAACTTTTGATAAGCTGAAAGGTGAATTCAGTTAGTTTACCTCGTGAAACGGTAATGGTGGTAGTTTGCTGGATGAATCCAGGTTTGTTAACTATTACTGTGTATGTTCCTTCGGGTAAGGATCTGACGTTTACGCCCCCTTTTTTAGCAGTTTTTCTTACCAAGTTGGGTTTTCCGCTGAGGCTTTTTTCATTGTTACTTTTGTCAATAAGCGTGAAGGATATTTCGGCACCATAGATGGGTTGATTGGTTGTTGCATCGGTAACTATGCCTCTAACAGAGAGGGTGCTTTTCCTAGTAGTGATAATACGACGGGCTGCTTTATAGCCATTGTAGAAGTTGGAGTTAGATATTTTAACGATTTCGACAATTAGATCCATGTTTTTTAGGGCATTGTCGACGATGTCGAAGTATTTTGTTAGCTGGAGGGTGCTTTGCTTTTTTTCGGTAATGCCTATACGGGGCTTGGGTGCAGAATTAAGGAAATCTGTTATGGCATCGTGAAAACTGCTTTGGGTTGCTTCTGTTATCCCATAGGTTGATAGGGCAGCTAGGTTTGATTGTGTAAGATTGTATATTCCCTGAATGTAGTCGACTAGAGCAGTGTCGGATAATCTTTTTAGGTCGCTTTCCTTGAATTTTATTTCACTGATTAGTACGTTGTTGCTGGTGTGATTGGCGAAGGCAATCAAGCGACGTGATGTGTCGCATCCGATGGCGATAAGGTTGTCTTTTAGGTGGTGCTTGTCTACTGCAAGGCCTTTTTTGTCTAACATTTGCAGTTCACCGAAGGTTCTGATTTGTGCAACTCCATCTTTAAATATTGTGTAGTAGATTGAGAAGTTGGGGAGCGTGTTAGCTGTTCGAACGTTGATTGATATGAAGTTGTCTGTAACAAGGTACATACTAACTTTACTTTCCTGACGTATTTCCATTTTTTTATGTTTTTAGTTTGATAATGTTGTTTTGGTTTTTCTGATTTAGGTTCGTGGTAATGCTTGCTGTTCCATTTTTGCTGCTGGGCTTGCCGGCTTGTTTATCCTACAGGTTTATTGGTTCAGGCAAGGATTACGTTTGAATTGCTAAGTCAGTTTATGTTGTGTTTGATTTCATATCGTGTGCCAAAAAGTTGTTTTTTTTGTTTGTGGTGCTTGTTTTAACAGTTTTTAAGGTTTTGGGTGTTGTTGTGGGGCTGTTTTGCTGTGGTGCTGTTTTGCTGTTTTGCTGTGATGCGGTGATGCTGTGGGGCTGTGATGCGGTGTTGCTGTTTTGCTGTGGGATTGTGGGGCGGTGAGGCTGTGTTGCTGTGTTGCTGTGCTACGGTGCTACGGTGCTACGGTGCTACGGTGAGATTGTTAGGCAGCTAGGCTGTAGGCTGTTAGGGTGCTTGGGGTGCTTGGGGTGTTTGAATGTGTGATGTGTTCTAGGGGGGATAAGATCCGAG